>DAOTUF010000261.1:0-7839 GCA_034437495.1 Chloroflexaceae bacterium
GCGAGGTCAACGAGCAGCTGGTTCACGGAGCATACCCAGGCTCGGCTTCAGGCTCGGGCATCGGAGGCGGAGGAAAGGGAAAGTGCGGGGTGATGGGCGGCGCATCTTGCGGACACGCTGCCGGTTCTACCTCCGGCGAGCGCCGGAGCATCTGGCTCACCTGCTCCTGTTCGGTTTCGAGCAGCAGCAGGTTGGCGTGCTGGTGGGGAGGGTCTCCCGCATAGGGGTTGCGCGTGCTGGCTGCATCGATGAAGCGGAAGCTCGCTCCCGCATAGACCGGACGGAACGTCTGCGGAACGGTGCAGGAAGGCGCGGCAAACCCGCCCCCCCCGAACACGATGACCGCGGGCCGGCGGCTGAGCACATAGTCATAGTCCCGCGCTCCGAACCAGGGCGCACGTTTGAAACTGCGGTCGCCCTCCCGAGCAATGTGCTCATCGGTCAGCCCCATCAGGTCGATGACCGGCAGCTCCACCCCCGCGTGGTAGGACAGCGAACCGTTGGCATACACCGCTATCAGCGTTCCCGCGGGGAGCGTCTGGTGGAACCAGCGCCCCATCTCGGAGAACTGGGCGACCTGCAAGGCCAGCAGCCTGGTTTGCGGTATCATCCGGGGGTGAAAGAACGACTCAAGCACCAGCAACCCCGAAAAGGCAAAGAGGATGAGCGCGTGCCGCGGCAGCGAAATGTTCAAGCGGACGTTTCGGGTGTTGGTCGTCCACAGGTTGAACAGCGCCACACAGACCACCGGGATGATCGGGGCAAGATACCTCCAGGCGGGCATCCAGTCGCCTCCGACGACCACCACAAAGGCGGTATGCAGGGCAACCCAGGAGACGAGCAGCCAGGTTGCTGCGGGGACGTGGACGTTTCGGAGGGTCAGCGCAATGGCAATAATGATGAACAGAATGAGGACGTGGGCGTTGGCAAGCGCAAATTCAGAAAAGTTCAGCGCCCCCAGGTGCGCTTGCTGAACCACGCTCATCCCGCCCTTGGCATAGACCGCGTTGGGGATGAGGGGTCCGTAGTACCAGACGCGCCAGAGTGTCCAGGGGAGCACCAGCGCCGCAAAGGGCAGCAGGCGCGGGCTGGCGCTGCGGAGGTGGTCTGGCAGGGAGGTGGGAAGGCCGCGCCACCCCCAGAGCAGCACGGGAACCAGCAAGAGCACCCCTTCCGGGCGCGTCATCGTGGCCAGCGCAGCGAGCAACCCCGCCAGAAGCCCGGCTCCACGCAGGCTGCTCAGCAGCGTCAGCATCACCAGCAGGGCAAAAAAGGTCGTCTCCATCCCCCCCGTCCCGTGCGCGACAAAGCTCCCCGAACTGGCGACAAAGAGGGCAGCCAGCAAGCTGGTGCGTCGGTCGCCCTCGTTCAGGTCCAGGCTCATCCGGTAGGTCAGCGCAATCGTTGCCAGGGCCGCAGCGCCCCCCAGGATACGGGCAGTGGTGGGGATGGGTACGCCGGCCAGGGCGTGCAGCACCGCCAGCAGCACCATCCAGAGGAAGTCCGAATAGCCCTCCACGCGCTCGCCCAGGTTGAATACCGGCCCGTTGCCCAGAGCCAGGTTCAGGGAGTAGCGGAAGGTGATGAACCCATCTTCGGCGATGCTGCGAAAGAGCACCTGATGGGTCAGGCCGACGAGCAGCACCAACCCCAGGCCCACCAGAGACCAGCGCGGGTGGGTCGTGACCCGGGGCCACAGCCGCACCAACCCCGCCAGGGCAAGGATAATGACCAGAAGCAGGGCGATATCAATCATCACAAACTCAACTCCCCCCGTTCAATCGTCAGCCACTCCACCTCAACCCACTGGGGGTCCGGTGCATCCAGCAGCCCCCACCCGAAGCGGCCCCACGGCTTCACCACCATATACTGGTTGTCCAACCACACCACGCAGCACAGGGGGCCATGCGGGGAGGGGGCGTGGCCCAGCACCACCCGCCCATCCACGCTGAACCGTGCTTCCCTGGTGCCCCATTCGATAGCGTAGATGTGCCAGTCGGTCATCTCCATCTCTCGCTCCATCCCCGGCCCCGGAGGGACCGCCGCCTCGCGGATAGATAGCCTCCGCTGAATGAGCGGCCACAGTGCCCGGTAGAGCCTGCGGCTGTTCATCAGGAGTGTAGCCAGTGGAGCTAGCGGAGCCAGCCACAGCGCCCGCGGACTGAGCGCGTCTATCGTCGCCACCTTCCACCCGGAGCCGGGGGTATGCAGGTCCAGCTTCATGTCAGAGGGCGGCGAGGCATAGAAGAACCAGATGGCCCGCGGGAGGGTAGGAAGCCGTCCTTCGGGCATCAGGAAGGGGTAGTTCCAGAAGCCAAACCCGGCAGTCCCCCGCAGCACCCCCGCAGGGTGGGAAAAGCGGGCCCGCAGCACCAGCCGCAGCGGAGGATGCCAGGGGAACGTCTGGCCCGGCACCACCCGGTAGTCATCAATCTGGGCATCGCTGTAGTGGCGGGAAGAGGCATCCGCCATGAGCAGCCGCAGCGCCGAGCCAGTGGTCTCAAGCGCTCCGTTCCCGACCAGGTAGCGCCGCCAGCGGGGGGAGGGTGCGGCTCCCCCCGCAAAACGCTCAGAGACCGTAGGGGTCTGATGCTGCCGATGGTCCGGGTGCGTACGTGGCTCCTTGTTCCTACTCTGCGGTGATAACAAACGTATCAATGCTCTGTTCGAAGGTGGGCAACCGTTCTTCAAATTCGCTGGCAGCGGTGGAATGGGTCACGACGTACATCATCGACCCCTCTTTGATGGCATACTGGATTTGCTTCATATCCACCTCATTGATGGACGATTCGATGACCAGGCGACCCACCTCCTCATACCGCTCCGTTGAGACGATCTCCTGTTCCACTATCTGAAACGCTTCGGGGAACTGGCCGGTGGCGGCATCAAGGTAGGTCTCGACCGTCATCGCAGCCGGCACCTGTTCTGCCACCACGTTGACATTGGTCATGAAGCCGGAGGGTCCAATCTCAGAATCAAAGGCATAGAACTGGAATGTCGTCGGGTTCTGCTCAATCATCTGGGCAACCGACTCGAAGTCCGGCCCGGCACTGCGAATACTCTCGACAATCAGGTCCAGGTCTTCTTCGAGATTGCCGCCCGTATAGCTTTCGGGCAGCCACATAACCAACTGGTTGCCCTCGAACATCGCCCACCCCGGCCCCGGGGACTCACTCACCTGAACGGTGGGACGTTCGCTCTCCCCCTCTGGCTCAGAAGTAGGGGCCATTGCGGGAGTTGTTGGTTCTGCTTCTCCGGTCGCTGCGGGGGCTTCGGTACCGGTTTCCCCGCCAAGCCCGGCTGAGGGTGGCGGTTCTCCTTCAGCAATCGTGATGCGGACGATCTCCTCCCCCGGCTCGGTCGCGGTAGCCGGGTCGCGCAGGGGGATATTGTTCACGATATCCTGCCCCTCAATCACCTCCCCGAAGACGGTATACTGCTCGTTCAGGAAGGGGGCCGGGGCAGTGGTGATGAAGAACTGCGAGCCGGCGCTGTCGGGGTCGTTGGCCCGCGCCATCGCCACGATACCCGGACGGTCATAGAGAATCTGGTCCGTAAACTCGGCGGGCACCTGATAGCCCGGTCCGCCCATCCCCGTCCCGGTCGGGTCGCCGCCCTGTGCCATAAAGTCCTCAATGACGCGGTGCCAGGTCAGCCCATCATAGAACCCCTCCCGCGCCAGGAAGACGAAGCTGTTCACCGTCACCGGGGCGATGTCCGGGCGCAGCCGGACGACGATGTCGCCGCGGGGCGTCGTGATGGTCGCGTAGTATTCCCCCTCCGGGTCAATCGTCATGGGGGGCCGGGAGGAATAGGTTTTCGGTTCTCCGCTGCTGTCGGTCGGGTCGGGTGGGGTGGTGGGAGGAGCGGGGGGGGGGAGCCTCGGTCGCCACCGGTTCCCGCACCGGCTCGCTGGCTGTGCCCGGGGTGGGCGACGGCTCGGCCTCCGGGCCCGGTACCTCACAGGCGGCCAGCATCAGACCTATCAACACGACCAGCACCATCCGACCGTAAGCTATCCTACTCATTGGGGGTTCCTTCTTTCTTTGTTTTTCGGCTGTTCAGCTTTTCACGCCTCACGCTCCCGATGATTGCGGCTCTGGCATCTTCCCCAAGCGCCGCTCAATCCGCTGGAGCGAACCATCCGGAGCCAGCGTATAGTCATCTGCGTCGGCCCCGGAGAGGCGGAACGTCTCGCCGCGCTCGGCGCGGGAGCGCAGGTCGCGCAGCATTCCGTCAATCTTCTCCGGCGTCACATCATAGATGTAGGTAAGGTTGACCTGGAGGGCCGGGGCATTCCCACACGCGGCCAGACACTTGACCCGCTGGATGGTGAACATCCCGTCCTCGGTGGTTTCATTCTCACGGATACCGAGTTGCTCTTTCAACGTGGCGATAACCTCTTCGGCTCCGCAGTAGCAGCACGGGGCATCGTCGCACACCTGGATCATCCATTTTCCGACTGGACGCTCATAGAAGAGCGTGTAAAATCCGACCACCTCGAAAATGTCCGTGGGGGGCAGGTCCAGCACTGCCGCCACCTCGCGGACGGCCTCCTCTCCCAGGTAGCCATATTCATCCTGGGCGATGTAGAGCATTGGCAGCACCGCGCTGCGCCGGCTGGCAAAGCGCGACAGGAGCGTGTCTATTTCAGATGCGTATTTTTCTCGAAGCATACCCTCTTCTCATCTTCTCGATTCAGATAGCCAATTCTCCAACCCGAACCCCGGCTCCTGGCTTAGCGGTCCACCTCTCCCAACACCGGGTCCATACTGGCGATGAGCGCCACCAGGTCAGCCACGAGGAACCCCTTTGCCATGTACGGCAGTGCTTGCAGGTTGACAAACGAGGGAGCGCGGAAGTGGACACGGTAGGGCTTTGCGCTCCCGTCGCTCACCAGATAGGTTCCCATAATACCGCGGGGCGACTCGATGCTGCTGTAGGCATCGCCGCGGGGCACGCGGATGCCCTCCGTCCAGAGCTTGAAGTGATGAATGAGCGCTTCCATGCTGTGGGTGATTTCGTGCTTGGGGGGAGGGGCAATCTTGCGGTCGGCAGTGATGTACGGCCCCGGCCCGAGAGCTTCCAACCGCTCGACGGCTTGCCAGACGATGCGCACGCTCTGGCGCATTTCGGCAATGCGTACGAGGTAGCGGTCGTAGATATCGCCATTTTTGCCCACCGGCACCTCGAAGTTGTAGGTTTCGTAGCCGCTGTAGGGCCGCAGTTTGCGCATATCATAATCCACCCCGGCGGCCCGCAGGTTTGCGCCGCTCAACCCGTAGGCAATGGCTTCATCGGCGGTCACAGCACCGACCCCGATGGTCCGTTCCAGCCACAGCGGGTTGTTGGTAAGCAAGTCTTCATATTCGTCTATGCGGGCGGGAATCATGTCGAGGAACTGCCGTACGGTTGGCAGGCAATCCGCGGGCAAGTCGTAGGCCAGTCCCCCCACACGGAAGTAGCTGGTCATCATCCGCGCTCCGCTGACCAGTTCGAAGATATCAAGAATTTGTTCCCGTTCGCGGAAGGCATAGAGAAACACGCTCATGGCGGCCAGGTCGAGCGCGTGGGTGCCAAGCCAGACGAGGTGGGAGCCGATGCGCGTGAGTTCGACCAGCAGCACCCGCGCCACCTGCGCCCGTTCGGGTATCTCGCACTGGAGCAGCTTTTCGACCGCCAGCACGTAGCTCAGGTTGTTCGAGAGCGGGGCCAGGTAGTCCATGCGGTCGGTGTAGGTCAACACCTTCTGGTAGGACTTGCTCTCCATCTGCTTCTCGATGCCCGTATGGAGAAAGCCAATGTCGGGGGCAACATTGATGACCGTCTCACCCTCCAGTTCGACCACCAGGCGCAGCACGCCGTGGGTACTGGGGTGGTGAGGCCCCATGTTCAGGACCATGGTTTCGGTCTGGCCCTTCAGGGCCGGTTCGGTGATGTCATGCGGGGAAGGGACCGTGAGATTCTGTGTCATTATCCTTTCCATTACGCTCAGCTATGAAGACGCCTCTTTGCTGACATATAGTACCACAATTTGCCCTCCTCGCTGTCAGTCTGCCTGTTCCATTCTCATCATGCATAGGAGAGGCTTTCTCGTACGCTCATCCGCGCTGCGGTGCGGGCAGGCAGCACGGAGGCGAGCACCGCAATAATCTGAACCGCCACCAACCAGAAGAGCACTGCCCCGGCATGATACTGATAGTCCAGATCGACAGCAAAGAGCGCCTGTCCCATCAGCGCCGCGACACCCTTCCCCAACCCGAACGAGAGCGGCACGGCAGCCAGCCAACTCACGAACCCCTGCGCCACGCCTTCGAGAATCAGCATCCACATGAGATGCGGGGTTCGCGCTCCTATCGCCCGCATAACCCCGATTTCCCGCGTTCGTTCAACCACCCCGATCGAGAGCGCCCCCATAAGGCCGATGCCGCCCACCAGAGCGGTCATTGCCGCGAGCACCAGCAGCATCGGAATATACTGGTTGAAGAAGTTGTCGAAGAACTGGCGGTCTTCCGCCACGGTCTGGATTTCGGCAATATCCTGGTTGTGCTGTTCAAACATTGTTTCCAGTCGCCGGGTCATCGTCTCCACAAACGCCGGGTCATCGGAGACGGTCCGCACCAGGACGTGATTCACCTGTCGGGTCGTGGCGCGAAAGACCGCTGCCCGTGCTGCGTAGATGTGTTCTGGCATAGGCCGAACTGACAGCACCCGATAGAAGCCGACCACCTGCCACTTCTTGTCGCCCAGTCCCCCCAGGTCAAGTGTGACCCTCTCGCCCAGGCGAATACCATTTTCCTCGGCGGTTTGCTCATTCAGCACCACGGCCCGGTCGTCGTCGGGCAGCAACCAGCGCCCCGCCACTACCCGCGGGCGATACAACTCACTATCGGGGGTGACGCCCACCAGGATAGTTCCTGCTCCGGCTTCCCGCGTGGCCTGCCCCTCACGCAGCAGGGTGGACGGAAGGCTCAGCCAGGCTTCGGTGTGGGTGATGTGTGGCTGTGCTTCAAATATGGCTTCCAGGTGGCTGAGGCGATGGTTGTCTTCAAAGACAAATTGCATATGATAGGTGCGGCGGGCCAGTTCGGCATCCACAGTGAGATGAATCGAACTGGAAAGCGTCATCACAATCAGGTAGAGCGTGCCAGCCGTAACCAGCACCACCTGCGTCAGCAGCAGGCGACTTTTGTGTCGAAACATATTGCCCAACGCCATCTGCACAGGTGCGGTCAGCCAGCGCCCCCCAAGGCGGTCAATGGCTCGTTCGAACCAGATACCCCCCACCCGGTCTCCCAACCCGTAGCTGGCTATCGCCTGCCGCACCGTGATGCGAGCACCGTTGAGCACCGGCCACAGCGCCGCCAGCAGCGGCACCACCAGCGCCGCCACGATTTGCACCACCAGCGCCCGCTGCGACACCTGAAACGTGTCATAGGAGACATTGAAGATATCCAAAAAGTAGGCCGCCATCAGGGACGCCAGCAGCGTGCTCAGGGGCAGGGAGATGATGAGCGCCAGCACACCATAGACCAGCACGCCCGCCAGGTACAGGCGCATAATCATCCCGAGACGTGCGCCAATCGCTTTCAGGATGCCAATCTGGTTGGTCTGCTGCGTGATGAGCGCAGTAAGCGTGTTGTAGATCAGCACCACGCTCAGAAAGAGCGCCGCCACCGCCAGAATATGCATTACCAGCGATAGCCCGTCGAAGAACTCCTGCGCCCAGTGCTCCTCCGGGTCGTTATAGTAGGTCGTGCCAACGCCGACCCCGATGCTGGAGAGTTTGTCTTTGATTTCAGATGCCACCGAGCGGGCGTGTTCCTCGCTATAGGGAGC
>DAOTUF010000262.1:0-3456 GCA_034437495.1 Chloroflexaceae bacterium
CGTCATTCGCACCTACCTGGACTGGCTGCTGGACCTGCCCTGGGCGACCATCTCGGAAGACACCGGCGATTTGCGGGTGGCCGCCCGCATATTGAACAAGAACCACTATGGCCTCCCCAAAGTCAAAGAACGCATTCTTGAGTTTATTGCGGTGCGCCAGCTTGCTGGCACCCGGCTCAAATCCCCCATCCTCTGCTTTGTGGGGCCGCCCGGCGTGGGCAAAACCAGCCTGGGGCGGAGCATCGGCGAAGCCCTGGGGCGCAAGTTCGTCCGTCTCTCCCTGGGCGGCATCCACGACGAAGCGGAGATACGAGGACACCGCCGCACCTATGTGGGGGCGCTCCCGGGGCGCATCCTCCGCACCATGAAGGAGGCAGGGACCATCAATCCCGTGTTCACGCTGGACGAGGTGGACAAACTGGGGAGCGATTTTCGGGGCGACCCGTCCTCGGCGCTGCTGGAGGTGCTCGACCCCGAACAAAACAGCACCTTCAGTGACCACTACCTGGATGTCCACTATGACCTGAGCAAGGTCTTTTTCATTACCACCGCCAACCTGCTCGACCCCATTCCCTATGCCCTGCTCGACCGGATGGAGGTGATTGAGATATCCGGCTATACGGAGGAAGAGAAACTCCAGATAGCCCGCAAATTCTTGCTGCCCAGGCAGTGGGAGGCCAACGGACTGACCCCCGGCTCCCTCCGCCTGAGCACGGCTTCGCTGCGCCAACTCATCCGGACCTACACCTACGAGGCCGGGGTGCGCGAACTCGAACGCGAAATCGGGTCGCTCTGCCGCAAGGCGGCCCGCCGCATTGCCGAGCGCCGCCGCTATGCGCGGGTGGTCTACCCCTCCCGCATCCTGAAGGACCTCGGCCCCCCTCCCTACAGCTACGGGCAGACAGAGCAAGAAGACGAGGTCGGGATAGCCACCAGCATGGTCTGGACGGGCAATGGCGGGGATATTATCCGCGTGGAAGCCACGCTGATGGAGGGCAAGGGGAACCTTACCCTCACCGGACAGCTTGGCGAGGTGATGCAGGAGTCGGCTCAGACCGCCCTGTCATATGCCCGTTCCCACGCCAGGAGCCTAGGGATAGACCCGAAGCGGTTCGACAAGATAGACATTCATATCAATGTGCCCGAGGGAGCCGTGCCCAAGGATGGCCCGTCGGCGGGGATTACGATGGCCACAGCCCTCGTGTCGGCGCTGCTGCGGCGACCCATCCGGCGCAATGTGGCGATGACCGGCGAGATTACGCTTCGGGGACGGGTGCTGCCCGTGGGAGGTGTCAAAGAGAAGGTGCTTGGCTCCCACCGCGCCGGGGTTGACACCATCGTGCTGCCCCAGAAAAACGAGCGCGACTTGATGGAGGTGCCGAAGCAGGTTCGGCGCAAACTGACATTCGTTCTGGTGAACCACATGGACCAGGTGTTGGAAACCGCGCTCTGCCCGGCCCCCCCCCAGAAAGTAGCCTCCCGCACCCGCAAGACCCGCAAACCCGCCACCGGAGAGGCAGAGGGGGCGGAGAAGGCAGGAGAGGGATAACCGCCATAGGGTGAGATTATGGAGCGGGAGCCGGGGCCAGCCAGTCAACCGAAACCCACCCGACCTGCCCGCTCGGGGCCCGCACCTCGCGCCACACATAGGAGGCCCCGGTGAAATCCTCCCCCACCTGCTCCACCTGCGTGCCATCGGGCAGCGTCTCCAGAATGTTCGAGTTAACTGAGTGGTCATCCCGCAGGAACAACCCCTGCCCCCCGGTATTGGCCACCACAAAGGTAGCAGGGGTAGGAGACGGGAGCAACTCCGGGGTGGGCGGCTCCGGCGTCACGGTTGGGAGCGTTTGCAGCGTCCCATTTCCGGTTTCGGCGGGGAGCGGTGGGGCTTCCTCCCCGCTGCCCCTTCCTCCCCCCTCCTGCTCCATCGATGATGAGGGGGAGTCCTGCCCGGCGACCTGCCGTTCTCCCCCACTGCGCGTAAACACCAGCATTGCCACCAGCGCGGCCACACACAGGAACGCCACCCCCGCGACATAGAGCCACCCCCCCTGCTGCAACCAGACCTGCAACTCCTGGGGCGAGGTCGAGGGCGACCGCCTCATCGGGCGGCTTCCCGGCTGCCGCTTGCGCCGCTTGCGCCAGTCCGGGTTGACCTGTTCTGGCGTTTCCGTCTCCCGCTCACGGGGGATCATCGGCTCATCCGGAGGCAACTTTCTGGTGCGGCCTGCATCACCCTGTTGCATTATGCTACCCTCCTCACGTTGCTCAGCGCTCTTCCTGTTGGGTACCGCTCAGCGCTATCACTTCAATCTCAACGCTGGCTCCTCGGGGCAACGCCGCCACCTGCACCGCAGAGCGGGCCGGGGGAGCCTGCGGAAAGAATTCGCCATAGACCTGGTTCACAACCGCAAAATCACCGATATCGGTGAGAAACACCGTCGTCTTGACGACCCGTTCCAGCGAACTGCCGGCTGCTTCCAGGATGGCCCGGATATGCTGCAAGACCTGGCGGGTCTGGGTGGCGATATCCGGCCCGACCAGTTCCCCGCTGGAGGGGTCAAGCGGTATCTGCCCGGAGAGAAAAAGCAAGGGTCCGGCGCTCACGGCCTGGGAATAGGGACCGATGGCCTGGGGAGCCGCCGGGGTCTGGATAATCGTTCGGGAATTCATTCCATCCCTCCTCCTGATAAGGGCGAACGCAACCGATGAACAACGTAGGGTCTGAGCCAGTCGAACAGGAGATAGCCCAGGACCGGCCCCCCAATGAGGGCCGCCACCAGATGGGCATGGGAGAGGTTGATGACCACGAACATCCCCAGAAGGAGCACGTAGAGCAGGTAGGGCAGCCACGGGAAGAAGGGGAGGTCATCCTGTGCTCGGTCGCCGGGGTCTGTGGCTGTGCCTCCCCGCTCTCGCCACCCCATCCCCTCCTTGCGCCATTGCAGCCACACCAGCGTCCCCGCAAAGAGGGCACTCGTCACCCACCAGGCCCCAAAATTGACCAGCGGGATACCGTAATAGTCCCCGCTCCCATCTCCCCACGACCAGTAGTTCGTCACGCGTGTGACGACCGGCTCAATCATCATATCCAGCAGTGTGGTCAGGGTGGCCGCAACCACCACGGCCCGCACCACCCCTGCTACGGTGAATGGCGGCGACGGACGGAGCGAGGGAGAACGGTAGGGATAGTCGGTTGCTCCCATCCGCAGCAGATAGGCGGCGGTTCCAACCGAGGCAGGCACAACCAGGAGCCACGCAAAGGGGATGGCCAGCGGCACAATCCCCCCGATCTGCGGCACCAGCACATCGGTGTACTGGTAGGCTCCAAACGGCAAGCCGGTGATGACCCCGATATGTTCGACCAGCCACGAAAAGAACAGGATGACCCCCGAGACGAGAACCCCGCCCCCCCCATAGTTGATGGTCAGCCACACCCCCATCATCGTCCCCATG
>DAOTUF010000263.1:0-3672 GCA_034437495.1 Chloroflexaceae bacterium
AAAGCCCCCGCCATTACCGAGCGCGAAACGCGCCGCTCGTGGGAACGGCAGATTGCCAGCCACTTCGCCCCCAGTGAGCGCCTCGACCAGCGGTCGGCCATTGCGGTCATGCTGGCGAATTTTGCGACAGGAATGGCCAATCTTGCCGAAGACCAGACCTTGACCGTCGAGATACGCTATGGGGGGGTTCGGCTGGTCGAACAGCATGGCCACCTCGCCAGTGTGCAGATTGTCGACGGTTGGTTGAGCCTCAGACAGTTCCGCCAGACAGAAAATGGCAAGCGAATCATACAGCGCGACCAGGGACGTTCCCTCTCGGAAACTCTGGGACAGGAAGACCAGGTTATCCCGGTGCGACGCATTGACGGTCAGTGGTTTATCACGGAGTTTGCTGGCCCATAGGCCCGGTCCCGGTCATAGCCCGGACGATTGATTGCGATTGCCCAGGGTTTGGTAGAGCGCCAGGGTCTTTTGCGCGATAGTGTCCCAACTAAAGTGTTCCTCGGCTCGTCTTCGCCCATGCTCCCCATACGTCTCACGGAGTTCAGGGTCAAGCGCAATCTGGTTAATCGCCGCAGCCAGATCGCGCGAAAACTGCTCCGCATCCGATGGGTCAAAGGTTCCATCTTTGAGCTGTGGGTCAACCAGGAGACCGGTTTCCTCGTGGATCACTACCTCCGGGATACCCCCGATGGCCGAAGCTACGACGGCTGTCTCACAGGCCATAGCCTCCAGGTTGATAATCCCAAATGGCTCGTAGACCGAGGGGCAGCAGAAGACCGCTGCGTGAGAATAGAGCTGGATAACCTCCTCACGCGGGAGCATTTTCTCTATCCATATCACGTCTTCGCGCTCGGTGCTTACCCTCGTGACCCGTTCGGTCATCTCCCGACCGATTTCTTCGGTATCCGGTGCGCCAGCACACAACACCACCTGGATATCCCGGCTGATATGGGGAATGGCGTCGACCAGATAGATAATCCCTTTCTGGCGGGTGATGCGCCCGACGAACAGGACAAAGGGCCGCTCCGGGTCTATGCCGTAGCGCTCCAGCACATCGGTCTCGGTCGTCTTCTGATACTCCTCCAGGTCAATCCCATTGTGGATGACGTGAATGTTGTCGGGGGAGATGGAAAAGAACTTCAAGATATCGTTGCGCGTTTCTTTGGAGACGGCAATCACCGCATCGGCGCTTTCGAGTGCTGTTCGTTCCATCCAACTGCTCAGGTAGTAGCCCGAACCGAGTTGTTCAACCTTCCAGGGACGCAGGGGTTCGAGGGAGTGGGTCGTCAGGACAAAAGGGATTTGCCAGAGCTTGCTTGCCAGCAGTCCGGCCATCTGGGTATACCAGGTATGACAATGGACGATATCAACATCGAGGTGGTCTTTTGCCATGGCCAGGCTGCGTGAAAACGCTCCGAGCACCCCCACAAACCGCGGGTCAGTGTTGCGCTTCATTTCGTCCCACATCTGGTAGCCCCGCACCCGGAGACGCTCGTCCTGAATATCCTGCTTTCCAAAGCAACGGACTTCGACGGGAACCAGGCGAGACAGGGCTTTGCTCAGGTATTCGATATGGACACCGGCCCCCCCATACACATTGGGGGGGTATTCGTTCGTAAACAGGGCAACCTTCTTCATGGAAATGACCACTCCCTTCCCCCTTCGTCAACCGTCTGGCGCAGGGGAATATCCTGAGAACTTGTGTCCCCCCTACTATACCACGCTTTTGCTCGCGCAAAACACCCCGAACTCATCCCCCCGGGCGCACCCTCCTGCCGATGGGAGTTGGAAAATCAGGAAGGAGATGTCGCCCGGGAGTGCTGGTCGGGGGGTGTTCGGGTCAGCCCCCCCCTTTCAACGTTCTGCCGGCCCTGGTTCACTCCCACTGCGGGTAGGTAGCGCTTCGGCCATGGGGCCGTCTTCCATCAGTTCGACCTCCAGGGTCAGGACGCGGGGGTCGGCCGGGGTTGCGGTGGGGGTTGCGGTGGGAGGCGATGCCTGGGGGGTGGGAGCGCCCGCTCCCCCGGCACACCCGACCAGAGCAATCAAGACCATGATAGTGAATGCAACGGCTAATCGCTGATACCACATAAAAACAAGTCCTCCTCTGTGTTTGCTGGCTTGAGTATAGCACAGATTGGAGCAAAAGGGCGTGGCAAATCTGGATACGCTCCAGGCAGAGCATGCTATAATGCAGCCATGGGTTTCAGGTTCAGGAGACAAACGGTTATGTTGCAAGAACTCTCAATCCGTACCAGTAGTCAGGAATGCCTGGTTGATATCACCAACCAGGTCACTCGGGCAGCCCGGGAAAGCGGCGTCGATGCGGGGGTCGTCCTGCTCTACGTTCCCCACACGACCTGCGCACTCACCATCCAGGAAAATGCCGACCCCGGCGTTCAACACGATATGTTGATGGTTTTGCGGCGCGTGGTGCCCCGCTCCGACCCGAATTACCGCCACATCGAAGACAATTCAGCTTCGCACCTCCAGGCCAGTATGATGGGGTTCTCCCACTTTGTCTTCCTCGAACGGGGACAGCTCGTCCTTGGTCGCTGGCAGGGCCTCTATCTGGCTGAATTTGACGGCCCTCGAACGCGGCAAGTCTTTCTCAAGATTTTGCGAGATTCGCCCGGAGAACCGTAAAGAGAACGGAAAGAGAAGGAGGCACCGCTATGTCATTCCACCCCATCACCATCCCTTCTCCCCCGACGGAGGAGGACCTACTCCCCCCCCCCGACGCCCCCTTCCTCTACGGGTGGCGCTGGGTTCCGGAGGAGCAAGCCGACGGCTCGCTCGATTGGACGCAGGTGCCCCTGACCCTTGACGATGTCTTACACCCCCAACTTGAGGATTACGTGTCGCAAAGTGATACCCATATGCGTCTCTGCATGTACCTGTACACGGTCCTGCTCTGGCACCTGCGCCACGACCCGACCGCCGTGGTGCTGCACGACGTCCCGATGGACTGGGGCGTTCCGCGGATGAAAGGCCACTGTCCGGACCTCACCGTGCTGCGAGGGGTCCATACCCGCTTTCCCAAAGGCGTGTTCCAGGTGAAACCATCAGGAGGGAGGGTCGTGCTGGTCATCGAAGTAACCTCGCCCACCACGCGGGACCTGGACGTGGACAACCCGGAGCGCCCGCACAACAAATACCGTCAGTATGCGCGGATTGGCATCCCGCGGTACCTTGTCGTCGATCTGGCGAGGCAGAAGCCAGGCGACCCCATGCCCATCCAGGGCTATCGGTTGGGGTCGCGCCGCCGCTACCTGCCCCTGAAGCCAGACCGACGGGGACGGGTGTGGGTAGCGCCGGTGGGGTTGGCGCTCGGCCCGCACGGGGATGGGATAGCGTGGTACGATAGGGAGGGCAAGGCGCTGGTGGACTACACCGGTGTCCAGGCTCAGTTGGAGGCCGAAAAGCAGGCGCGGGAGGCCGAAAAGCAGGCGCGGGAGGCCGCCGAAGCCCGGGCCCGTGAACTGGAAGCCAGGTTGCACCAGATGGCTGGTGCCTCATCGCAGCAAACGAATGGAACGAATGGAACAAATGGGACGAAATCAGGTTGAACCAGGCAACGAGGAGGCACCGCATGTTTTCGGGCCGGGGATCATGGTTCTGTCCATACTCCTGGTGCTGATCACCATCGGGTGTGAAAGAGAAGCCCCC
>DAOTUF010000264.1:0-2477 GCA_034437495.1 Chloroflexaceae bacterium
CCCGGAAGAGGCCCCCCCCTCTCCCCCACCCATCGACCCGGGGTTGCCGCCCATTCCGCGGGTAGAGGGCGGGGGAAGCGAGTAGGCCACACCCCACAGAGGACGCGACCCTGGGACCTGGAGCACGGAGAGAGAAGATACTCCGTGCTCCGGCTGGTGCTTGCTCCGGGTCCCCGCACGATGCAAGATGCCCAGGATGTTGCGGTTTAGCGTATCACCATGTACAATAGGCAAACCACAAAGGAGTTCAAGACACGATTCATGTTTATGAGAGGATAGTATTACGACGCATCTTTGAGGAAAGGAGGCGGCAACACCATGACAGATACATCAGGAGAAGCCTCGCTTCGTCTGAGCAACCGACTTGCCCAACTTCAACCATCGGCAACCATTGGCCTTATCGGACGTATTGCCCAGCTGCGGTCCGAAGGGATCGAAGTAATTTCCTTCGGTCAGGGAGAACCGGATTTTCCCACCCCCGAACCTATCAAAGCCGCTGCCATTGAAGCGCTGAACGCCGACCGGACCCGCTACACCCCGGCGGGCGGTATCCTGGAACTGCGCCAGGCCATTGCTCAGCGGGTCGAGCAGGATATGGGCATCAGCTACACCCCCAACCAGGTCACTGTGACCTGTGGTGCAAAAGAAGGTCTGTTTCTCGCATTCCAGGCGCTCTGCAACGAAGGTGATGAGGTCATCATCCCCGCTCCCTACTGGGTGAGCTACATCGAGCAGGTGCGCCTCTCAGGGGCCACCCCGGTCATCATCGAAACGGACGAGACGACCGGCTTCAAGCCAACCGCGGAGCACGTCGCTGCCCACCTGTCCCCGCGGACCCGGGCCGTGGTGCTCAATTCGCCCAACAACCCGACCGGCGCAGTCTACACCCACGACGAACTACGCTTGCTGGCCGAAGCGCTGCGCCCTTCCAATGCGGTTATCATCAGCGACGAAATCTACGATGCCATTTGCTACCGCCAGTATCCGCGCTTCCTGCGCGTCGCTCCCGACTTTGCCAACCGAACCCTGGTCGTGAATGGGGCTTCCAAAACCTTCGCTATGACCGGCTGGCGCGTTGGCTACCTCGCCGGGCCAGAACCCGTGCTCAAAGCGATTCGCTCCATCCAGAGCCATTCAACGACCCATCCGACCTCGATTGCGCAGTATGCCGCGCTGGTGGCCTACACCCCTTCGGAGGAGATGGACCGGGTGATTGAGGAGCGGGTCCATACCTTTCTGGAGCGCCGGGCCGTTATCCTCGATGCGCTGAACCAGATAGAAGGCGTCCAGTGTATGGAGCCGGACGGGGCTTTCTATGTCTTTCCCAACGTCTCGGGGTTGCTCAACCGGCCCTTGCGCGGCGGCACGGTGTGCCAGACCAGCAGCGAACTGGCCACCTACCTGCTGGAGCACGCCCACATCGGTGTGGTGATGGGGGAAGCCTTTGGCGCACCGGGGTTCCTCCGGCTCTCCTATGCCCAGGGCACCGAGAGCATTGTTGAAGGGATGCGCCGATTTGCTGAGGCCATAAACGGCTAATCAGGACCAGGTGGGGTAGGGAAAGCTCAACCGCACCTGGTGTGATAGGGGAGGTGCGGGGTGATGAGCGGCTCGTCACCCCGCACCCCGCACCCCCCTGCTGACCGGGGAGAAGGAGAAGAACTATTCTGGCTGTGTGACCAGTTCTTCCCCTGCGACCCACCCTTCGCGGCCATCGCTGGCCCGAACCCGCCACCAGGTGTAGTTATCGGCAGGTTGCGGGCCTTCCAGCAGGGTCAGCCGCATTCCGATGGGCAGGCTGTCGAGCACCTGCGAATGCAGCCCCGGCGCGTCGCGGCGGTTGAGGTTTTGCCCTCCGGCCCGCCGAACCCACACCGTGCTACCCACCTCCATCGGGTTGGGGGCATCTTCGGCTTCGGTCTGGGCAACGCGCGTTTCGAGGTCCTGGAAGGTGTCCAGAGCCGACCGCAGCACCCCGCGGGCCTGTTCTTGCGCCTCCCGCTGCTGGTCTGCCGACATCTCCTCCAGGTCTTCCACCTCCTGGGGTTGGCCTGTTGCTTCCTCTGCCTCCTGAAGCTGCTGCTTCAGTCGGGCTACCTCCTGCTGCATCTGGCGGAGTTGCTCGCGGGACGACGCGGCTTCCTTCTGCCCGTCTCTGGCAGCTTCTAGCTCCTCCCGCAGATGCAAAACCTCCTTTGTACGATCTGAGATCTGCTGCTGCAATTGCTTCATCGTCTGCTGGATCTGCTGGTTGCGCTCGGCTCCCTCCAGCATTTGTATCGCCTTCTTCACCTGTTCGTTGTCTCGGTATTTTTTCCAGAACACCGTCAAGCCCTCCTAATCATACAATTCATAGAAATGGCAGCGCAGGAAACCACCTGCTTGAGCGGGTGGAGGAAGCGCTGCCGTCCTCCTTTCTGTTCTCCAAACGTTCCACCATGTCGTCCTGTGCTGGTTTTTCGCCTTACGACAGGAAA
>DAOTUF010000265.1:0-4009 GCA_034437495.1 Chloroflexaceae bacterium
TTTCCTGTCGTAAGGCGAAAAACCAGCACAGGACGACATGGTGGAACGTTTGGAGAACAGAAAGGAGGACGGCAGCGCTTCCTCCACCCGCTCAAGCAGGTGGTTTCCTGCGCTGCCATTTCTATGAACGTGTCGTACATGGAACACTTGCAGAACATCAAGCGGGTGATGGGAACGATGATGCGAGAACTTCAGGGGCCGATGGGCGCATTTGGCAAAATGCACCAGTCGGTGATGGCAGAAGGGGCCCTGTCCCCCAAGGTCAAAGAACTGATTGCCCTCGGGGTTTCCATCAATGCCAAGTGTGAGGGCTGCATCGCGCAGCATGTCTATGATGCGATGAAGGCAGGAGCCACCCGCGAAGAGATTGTCGAGACCATCGGGATCACCATGCTGATGGGGGGTGCGCCGGGCTTCATTCACGGCACCAAGGCCCTGGACGCGCTGGAAGAATTTTCGAAGCAGGGATAACCAGCGCTCTCGTTTGTGACCCCGTTCGGGCGGAAGGTGAAGAAGACACGAAGAGGGCAAGACCGGCCTCGCGCCGGGTTCTCCCACCCGGTGGGGGTCGGTTTTGCGCCTGCTCAGGCCAGTCGGGTCAGCCAATCTGGTCAGACAAACCGTTTCGTTTCCCTACCGGAATGGCGGAGCGTAGAGCAATCCTCCCTGCGTCCAGAGCGCGTTGACCCCCCGCGGCAGATCAAAGGGCGTCCCGGGGGCCAGGTTGCGCGCATAAATTTCGCCGTAGTTCCCCACCTGCTGAATAATGTTGACCGCAAAATCATTCGGCAGCCCCAGTTCGTCCCCGTGTTCCCCTTCGATGCCAAGCAGCCGCCTGACCGCCGGGTCATCCGTCGTCAAAAAGGTCTCGATGTTGGTCGAATTTATACCCATCTCCTCAGCCTGAATGGTCGCATAGACCGACCAGGTGATGAGATCGCGCCACTGGCTGTCGCCCTGGAGCACCGCCGGGCCGATCGGCTCTTTCGAAAGCACCTCATCCAGGATCAGGTGCTCCCCCGGGTTGCGCAGGAGCGTGCGCCGGGTAATCAGTTGAGAACGGTCGCTCGTGACCGCATCGCAGCGCCCCTCCTCATAAGCCTGGTAGGTCGCATCGATATCTGCGAAAGCAAGCGGCGAAACTGAGATGCTGCGGAGGCGAAACTGCTCCGTCAGGTTCAGTTCGGTGGTCGTTCCCTCCTGCACACAGACCGTCCCCCCCTCCAGGTCTTCCAGCGTATTGATATGCTGGTCGTTGCGCACCATCACCCCCTGCCCGTCGTAGAAGATGATCGGGCCGAAGTCCAGGCCCATCTGGACATCGCGGCTCAGGGTCCAGGTCGTGTTGCGAAAGAGCACATCCACCTCCCCCCTTTGCAGGGCAATGAAACGCTCCTGCGCACTGAGTTGGCGAAATTCCACCGCCCCCGCCTCCCCGAAGATAGCCGCTGCCACAACGCGGCAGAAGTCCGCGTCTATGCCGCGCATGGTCCCGTCAGGGTCCAGGTTGCTGAAGCCGGGCACCTTCCCATGCACCCCACATATCAGCCTCCCCCGCTCCGTGACCGTCTTCAGGGTGTTGCCACGCACCGGCAGGCTGGTCGATGTCGGGGCCGGGTTCGGGTCAACCCCCGCTGGCGACGATGGAACCCCGGGCTGCCCCAGGCTCTCCAGCGCCGGGCCATCGGTCGGGACCGGCTGGTCCTGGTCAGGCACCGACGGTCCCACCCCCTCCGTACATGCCGCCATGACCAGCACCAGCAGCACCAGCACCAGCCACCCCTTTTCCACTCCCCTTCCTGGTCGTCTCATCGCTGTTTCCTCCCTCCCTTTCCCGTCCCATCCTGTTCCCCGTGGTCCCTCTCTGTGGCCTGTCGCCTCAGCTTCTCCCGCAAGATGTCCGCCGTCCGCTTCAGGCGGCGCTGCTCGTAGGTGCTCTCTTCAAGCGCAGTCAGGAGCGTCTGGACCAGTTCAGCATTGAACCGTTCCTGCCGCTCGATAATCGGGTCGAAGTAGGGTTCTCGCAGGTGAGAGGTCATCTGTTTGCGCACCCACGCCACCAGCGGCCCGACCAGCGGCACATCCGAACGGACGGTATAATCGGGCTTGCCCACCTGCGTCAACTGGAGCAACTGGCGGCACTGGTGCGGGCTGAGGGGAGCGCCATTCCACGCCCGGGCCCGCTCCACCACCTGCACCAGCGCATCCCGAAAGCGGGTGTGGGTGAAATCCAGCGAGCGCCGAATCCCGCGCTGCGCCAGACGTGCGTACCGGTTCTGCGGGCCGGTGCAGGCCGCTATGCCTCGGATCACACACTCAATGAGCACATCCCAGTGATAACGCTGCTGCACGTAGTCCCGTCCGCGCTCTCCTAGCCGGTGGGCGTGGGCCGGGGCGCTCAACAACCGCTGCATGGCAATATGAAAGCTCACGTAGTCATCGAAGCAGTATCCGCCACCGCTGGCCTGCACGTGCTCCCTGGTCGCGGCGCACTGACGGTGGACCAGCACCGGGCGCGACTGAAGCCACGCTTCCATCAGGACCAGCGAAAAGCTCTCCTTGAGCGACGGCTGACAGAGCACGGTCGCCGCAGCATAGGCATCTGCCAACGTTTGCGGGTCGGATATCATCCCCACCGCCACGATGTCCGGGCGGTCGGGAATGGCCAGCGAGCCGCTGCCCGCCAGCACCAGGGTCAGCGGGCCGGGGTGCTCGGTCTTGTAGCGGATGAAGTAATCCAGCAGCAGCGGCACATTCTTGTAGGCTTCCAGCCGCCCGCTGTAGAGCAGCAGCGGCGATGGCAGGTTGAAGCGGGCGCGAAACGCTGCTCCGTCCCCGACCGGGTGGGTGTCGGAAAAGCCATACCCGATGATGTCCCGCCGGGGATTGACCACGCCGAGCACCTCCGTTGCGAGGGACCATTCCGCCTCCGTGTTGAAGAAGAGACCGGCGGCTCCTTCCAGCATCTCCCGAAAGGCCGGCAGCCGTGCAATCGGCTCATCGTCGTGCAGGCAGGGCACAATGATGGCCTTCTCGGGCACGGCCTGCATCCCCCAGTAGGTCGTCCCAAAGAGGTAGGGCGTAAAGATGGCGCAGGCCAGGTCTTCGGCGTGGTCGCGCAGGTAGCGGTTCAGGGCGCTGCTCTTCAGCGTGTTCTGAAGAAACCGCTGCTCGTCGTCGGAACGGACCGTCTGCCCCAGGATGGCCTTCTCCTGCACCACGTGGTACGTCCCGATATCCACGCGGTCCACCGGGAAGCGGCGAACCGTGACCCCGTTGATTCGTTCGACCCCGGGGGGGTAGTCATTCTTCCAGTCGGTGATACTGTGGGCACAGGTGGTCAGCGCCTCCACCCGGTAGCCGCAGCGGGCCAGGTGCTCCGCCCACCCCCGAATGCCCGTCTCGGCCCCCCCGAGAATATCCAGACCGTAGCGCGGCGTCACGAACGCAATGATCTTCTCCTTCTGCCGCACCTGTGCCAGGGCTGCTTCATACGCCTCCCCACCCCCTCTGCTCAACCCGCCCGACTCGTTCGACCCACGCAACTCGCCCAGTTCGTCCAGGAGACCGACCACCTTGTCTGCCAGGTCCGCCGGGTTGCACGGTTCGCACAGCACCCCTCCCTCCCCCACGGTCTCCGGCAGTGCCGCCGCCGCCGCCGCCACGACCGGCTTGCCGTGCGCCATCGCCTCGGCCACGGGGATACAAAACCCTTCGTGGATACTGGCCGTCACAAACAGGTCGCACAGGCTGTAATATGGCTCCAGGTCCGCGTGCGCCACCTCCCCCACAAAGATGACCTGTTCCTGACACCCCAGGTCTACCGCCCGCTGCCAGACTTCGTGGGCATAGTCGCGGTACACCTCGAAGTGGACATTTCCAACCAGCAGCAGCACGGTGTCCGGGTAGCGCCTGCGCACCAGCGCCAGCGCCTCTACCAGGTCTATCACCCGCTTGTTGCGGGCCATCCGCCCGACATAGAGCAGCACCCGTTCGCCGTGGGGCTGGT
>DAOTUF010000266.1:0-9332 GCA_034437495.1 Chloroflexaceae bacterium
GCGGATGCGCTCCGCGCCTTTATCGAGGACTACCGCCTCTGTGCGATAGAGGCGGCAGCGTAAACAACCAGGAAACCGCCGGGGGATACCCATCCGTATCGCCCTGGCGGATGCGGGGCATCGGGTGGGCATCCCTCGTATCGAAAGGAGCACATCCGATGACGATGAATATGAATGGCGGGGCGCAGGTGCGTCCCTTTGACGGACGGTTCCACGGAACCGTGGCCGCAGACGGCCAGACGGTCCGAGTGGCGGCTCTGGCCGCCAACCACGATGACGGGCTGGTGATGGTGTCGCTCGTCGGGTATGACACCAGCGTCTCCGCGGCACTGGCGAAAATCTGGAAGGGGGATGCGGTGGGGTTCCTCCCGTCGCAGGAGGATAAGTGGACGGGGGTCACGTCCCTCAAGCGAATGGCGGAGGTGAACTACCGACAGTTCGCCGCCCCGCTCGTGGGGACGCGGGAGAAGCACCTCGTTGCCCTCCCATACACCGCCCACATCGCGGATGGGATTGCCATACCGCCCGAAATCCCCGCCGAAGCCAAAAAGGGCGCGGGACAGGGCGACGAGGGCGAGGGCGAGGGCGAGGGCGAGGGCGAGAAACAACCAGTCCTCAAACTCGACCAGGACGTGAAGCCGCGGTTCCTGCTCGCCAATGCGGGCGAGGAGACCCCCAACCCACGGAACTTCCTGTTCCACCTGGTGGGCTTGCGGGTCATCCTGCTCCGGAAGGGGAGCCAGGCGGCGGTCTCCCAGTGGGGCAACCACCTCTGGGAGCAGGGCAACCGTGAGGGTCTGATCACCCCCGTGCCGGCCCTGGGTATTCAGTGCTGGAAACTCACGGGGAACATCGTTCGGTGGAACGACCTGGTGCTGGCAGGGGTGCGGAGCGGTCAGCTTCCCATTGCCTGACCAGGGCAAACGGTCGTAGTCAGAAGTCAGAAGTCAGAATCAGGTATCGTGGGGGTCGCTCCATTCCGATGGAAGCCCCCACGATGGGGGAGGCTGCTCGGAAGCGGACGGACCATCACGATACCTCAATATAAGGAGGTATCCAATGGCAAACGGAACGCTCAATAATCTCGCCCAATCCGCATTCGTTCGGACGCCCCCCCAGGTGGCGGAAATCATTCGACGTAACATCCTGGCCTTCCCCGACAAGGCGGTGTCCATCCTCGACCCCGCGGCGGGCGAGGGGGATTTGCTCACCCCTTTCCAGGGGTTGGGGGCCATCTACGGCATTGAACTGAGCGCCGACCGCGCCGCGGCGGCGAAGACCAACGTCCCGTCGGCGCAGATCATCATCTCGCCGATGGAGCACGTGCGTATCACCCCGAAGTCGCTTTCGCTGGTGGTGGTCAATCCGCCCTATTTCACCCAGGACGGGGTCCGGGCGGAATATACCTTTATCCGGGATGCCACGCAGGCGTTGATGCCGGGTGGTATCCTGGTCGCCATCGTCCCGGCGCGATCCGCCATCAACGTGATGGTGGCCCGCTTCATCGCACGGGCCTACGAGCCGGTGCGGGTCTTCAAGTTCCCCGACCTGCCCGACACGGAGGAGGCGGCCTTTGCCCACTTCACGCAGGTCGTAATCGTCGGGAAACGGCGGCCCGCCTTCCTGGAGGCCGCCGACGAGGAGACGATGAACTATCTCCTCAACTACCGCTACGACAAATTGGGGAAGGGGACGCCGGCGTGGGAGGGGGGATCGCCTCCGCCCGACCTGCCCGACACCCCACTGGACGTGCCGTATCAGGTGCCGCCTGCCCTGGCAGGGCCGACTGAGTTCACCATCGTCAAGGCCAGCGAGTCGGTGCTCCTGCGGGCGCTCGAATTGAGCGGCGTGCAGGGAAAGGACTGGCAGGCCGCGACCACCGCTCCGGCCCAGGAGACGGTGGCCCCGAGTGTGATGCCCGCGACCGGGGTGGCGCATATGGCCGCCGAAGTCCTGTCGGGCTTGTTCGACGGGGAAGTGGTGCTGAACCGCTACCTCCTCACCTCCTTCGTCACCCAGAAATGGGTGAGCGTCTCCACGAAAGAGGAGCAGGAGAAGGAGGACGAGAAGGGCAACCGCACCCGCATCCTCGACGTCCAGCACCTCCAGGACTACAGTGTCCTGGGCGTCCTGGACCTGCACGAGGACACCGTCGCCTACTACGAGGGCGAGGAGGCATTCGGGTTTCTCCAACCTATCCTCAATGATCTCGCCCAGGGGATCATTGAGAAGCGGAAGCCGATGTATCGGCTCGACCCCCGCAACTGGGAAATGGGGGTCGTCGCGACCATCGGGCTGGACAAGCAGTTGCCTGGAGCCGCGCATCCGGGCCTGGCCGTGCCACAACACCACCGGGTCTACGCGATGTGGCGGGCGCTGGAGACGCGAAAACAGGTCGCCATCCAGGGGGAACCCGGGACGGGCAAGACCCGGATGCTCACGGCGCTGATGGCCCTTTTCGGCCACGCCGCGCAACACCGTGAAGAGGTGGGGCGGCAGGAGTGGCTGCGACGGCTGAACAAAGCCTGGAAGGCCAACCCGCGCACGAAGGGGGAGCGCCCACGGGCGCTGCCCATCCTGGTCGTCACGCCCAAACGGGTGATGCCGACCTGGAAAAACGAAATTGAGGCCGCCTACCCGGGCGCGGAAACGGTATCCATTGAGTCCTTCCAGGATATTCCCGCCTGGATGGACCGGTGTGCCGAGAGCGATGCCCCGGTGGTAGTCGGGATTGTCTCGCAGTCGAAGACGCGGGCCTTCTCACACGAGTGGCATCCCGCCGTCGTGGAGAAGGGGAAAATGCAGGAGGTGGCCGTCACCAACCTTGAGCGGGCCGCGAGCGCCGTGGAGTGGAATGGGAGGTGGGTTTTTCCCGCTGACCTGACCCGGCGCGGGGTCAACCTCCTGGACCCTGAATGGCAGGAAACGCTGGAGGCCATCGGGTTGTCTATTGCCGATGACGGCTCCATTCGGGGAACCGATGGGGCCATCAAAAGCCAGGAGGAGGTCCTGGAACTGGCTGCCCAGAGGCGGACCACCATCTCGGTCCATCGGACGGACGGGCGGGTCGTACTCATCACGGATGAGCGAACGGGATTCCCCATTACGGAACTGAAGCGGGTGCCGTCCTACTTCTGTCCCGACTGCGGGACCCAGGTCAAGGATGTGCCCCTCGGCGGAGGAAGGAAGAAGCCGAAGTCGGCGTCGGAGTCGGCGTCGGAGTCGGCGTCGGACGGGGAACAGAAGAAGGATGAGGATGAGGAAGATGCCCGAAAAGGGCTGGAGCCAGTCACCCACATCCACTACTTCACGCAGCAGCCGCGGGTATGCCGTCGCTGCGGCTCCCCGCTCTGGAAACAGGATCTGCGTTCACGCGACCGATACCCCCAGGTGGGGTTCGGGGCGTGGGCCAGAACGGCCCGAACCCAGAAGTGGACCGTCGTTGGACGGGACGCCGACGGCGCAGGGGGCTATCTCGTGGCGGGACATCAGGAACCCGCACCATCGGATTTTTCCCCGTATGACTACCTCTACCGCTTCTACCGCGGTTGTGTGGCGCTCACGATTGTGGATGAGAGCCACAACGCCCGTGGTCGGCGGACCGACATTGCGAGGAGTGTCCACTGGGCCGGGCAGTCGGCTCAGCGGTACGTCTACGCCAGTGGCACCCACTACGGTGGAACCCTGAGCGACCTCTACTGGTACTGGTACCGCTTCGACCCCGCCTTCTGGAAGGCACTCAACCTCGGTTGGGAGGACCTCGCCGAGGCGACGAAGCGCTACGGAGTGACCGCGAAAATCATCAAGGAGCACCAGTCCGACGCCCGCAAGGGGTCGGGCAAGGAGGATATCTCGATCACCACGCGGCCCGCGCCTGGGATTTCGGCCAAGTTACTGCCGCATCTCCTGGCCGGGATCGCCTTCATCGGCATCCTGGATGTGGGCAACCACATGCCCGACAAGGTGGAAATCCCGAAAATCGTCTCCCTCGCGGACCCGCTCTACCAGGAGACGATAGCCAGGACCCGGGTGCGGGCGGAACAAGCCCTGTCCGAACTGGAGTGGGCGAAGGACCAGGGTGATACGGATCGCATCACCCTGGCCGCCGAGGCCTACCAGCAGGCCCGGGAGGCGGTGGATCTGGTGGTCGCATCGCCGTCCATTGGCGACGGGTACCACCTGGTCGAGGGAACCCTGGTCGAAATGGCGAAAGCGGGGAACGCGGCGGCCTCCCTGGCGTCGGGGACCCTTCCCCGTCTCTGGGCCACCCTTCCGATGGTTGAGCCACCCTTCAGCGTGGTCCAGCAGAAGAAGGGCACCTGGGGCGAGTACGAAGGCGAGAAGGTCCTTTTCGTCGCTCCCGTGCTTCCACAGGAGCATCGCTACCCGTTGGAACGGGAGTGTCTGAGCCTGATACAGGCCGAACGGGACGAAGGCCGCTCCGTGATGGTCTACATCGAACAGAACGGCAAGCGGTCCACGGCAGACCGCCTGCTCCTGGTGCTCCAGGATTTCGATCCGTGGGTCCTGCCCAACGGGGTGGATGCGGAAGACCGCGAAGACGCCATCAAGCAGGCCCATGCCCGCGGGCACCGGGTGCTGATCGTCCCCTACCGCCGGGTCGCGGAGGGGTTGAATCTCCAGATGATCGACTCCCTCATCTGGTACGAAATGGCGATGAATCTCTTCTTCCTGGACCAATCCAGTCGTCGCATCTGGCGACTGGGGGCCACGGGGGAGAAACGGTTGTATTACCTGGCCTACCAGGGAACCGTCGTGCATAAAAAACTGAACCGATTGGGCACGCAAAGTGGGGCGGCCAGTCTGTTCGCCGGTGAGACCCCTGATGGGGCGCTGGTGAAGGCAGCCGGGGCGGACCAGACGACCCTGGCCCGCCTGAGTGCCGACCTGGAGCACTCCCTGGATGCCCAGGACCAGGGCGACGGGCTGAGCGAAGCCGAATTGACCGCGGCATTCGCCCGACGCGCTATGGAGTTGAAGGCGGCGCTGAAGGCGGGGCGGCAGTTCGCAGGGATTACCGACTGGCTGCCGTCGCGCCTGGAAGCGTGGCGCAATGGCTCGCTGGCATCGTTCGCCGTTCCCACCGATGCCGCAACGCCGTCATCGGTCGTCGTTCCCACCGATGCCGCAACGCCAGGAGAAGTGGAGGTGGAGACGCTGATGGTGAAGGCCGTCGGTGAGCCACTGACCATGACGGTCGGGCCGTCGGCCCGGCGGAAGAAGCAGGTCAAGGTGAGCGAGGGTCAGGTTTCGATTTTCGACCTGTTTTCCTGATGCTCGTTTGCGTCCCACCCCGTCGGGGACGGAGCCAGCGCTCGCCCGACGGGGACGGCGGGCGCTCAAAGGAAAGGAGCGTGGCCGATGCCGCGCCTATCTCTCACCATCTGGTGCGGTCGCTGTCGGGATATCGTACCCTACGACCGGACCCTTTACCACAAGGGCGACCCATACCCGTGCTGCAAGCGGTGCGGGAATGCCCTGCTCGCGCTGGAAGAAACCGTCGTGGCCCCCTGTACCCTCTGCTACGACGAGAACGTCGAGCCGCCCGCTGAGGGGATGCTCGTGCGGGGCACCTGGTGGCTCGCACGAGAACGGAAGATCGTCCCTGTGCGGATGTGGGTATGCGAACAGCACGCCCAGGAGTTCGAGCAGGTGACGCGGTACGAGTATCCCAAAGTCTGGTCGCAGATCCTCGCCTGGAGGGCGCTCCAGGCCAAGATCTGCGGCCAATAAACGGATTTCCGAACGCCTCGCGGTCTCGTTTCGACGCCGCGGGGCGTGATAACGTTTCCCACAACCAGGCGTAGCAATTGCTGCGCCTGGTTTTTTGTTGCCGTTCACTCTGCCGTGCGGCGTGGTCGGGAAAGCGCGGGGGAGCGCAAGGCCAGGGCGAGCAAGGACGCCCTGACCCTCAAACGCGACGCGCTTTCCTGGGGCGGACCGTGCTGCTACTGAAGCCTGGAGGGGCAGAGCATTTCTGGAGAGTGGTGCGGGCATTTCCCCATTGTACCTCAAAGGTGGTATAATTGCCCATATGCAAACACCCACCCGCACCTTCAAGAACAAGCGGGTGGGAGCTTCGACTATCACGGCTCAATTCTTTGTCACGTTGAGCCTATTGTAGCATAGATCTGGTGGGTAGAGAGCGAACGGACGACGACCAGCAATGCAGGAGGAATGAACGACACATAAGACGCTCTGGTACGGAAGAGGAACGATTCTTTCGGTCGGCGTCATCGGGCTTTTGGATCTGTGGGGGTAGTCCAGGGGATGCGGGTGGTGGGGGTGGCAGTTCCCCTCACCTGGCTCGATACCCAGACCGCCAACTTGATACCTATCTTTGGGGGAATTGCGGCAGCAATTGCGTACTTGATTTTCATCATCTGGAAGAGCAAAAACGACCCATTTCCCCTCCCACCTGCACCTCACCAGCAGACCGTCAGCGGCGCAGGGGCGGCGGGTATAGCAGGCAATGCCTCCCACAGCCCCGTCACGATGGGCAGCGGCCACACGGTCATCCAGTCCTATGCAGGCCATCAATGTCCGCCGTGATGACCCTGACGTGGACAAAGAGAAACTAACAAACACGTACTCATTTACTATCGGGCTATTTGTGGATGCTGGTCACGAGGGCATAGGTATAGTATGGATAAGGAAGAGCCAGCCACACGGCAAAGCAGGCACGGCGACCAATGGGGATCCGTGCAAAAGGGTGAATTGGAGTCCAGGGGGGACCGGTCGTGACAGTCGGACCTGGGCTTCAACAAACATGTTATAGTTTTCGGAGGTTCACTATGCGATTGTATCACTTGATCCTGTTGATCGTAACCGCAGTGGTAATGGTAGGATGTATTCCGTCTCATGTGGCTGCATTGGGACAAGCTCCACAGGTACGAACAGCCTCCAGTCAAGCGATGATACTTGAGGATTTCAATGATATTATCACCACGGTCGATCTGGGCTTCAATGATTTCTCTGGCAATATGGGGGGAATCAATGCTGAATACGGACAGACGACACTCAATTGTCCCGATGATATGCCACCCTGCACCCTGCAATTCGACTGGGATTTTGGCTCCAACCCGGAAGCCTTCACCGGCCTTTTTTTCTCGCTCTTCGGGTTAACCCAAACAGAAACAACGTTCGATGGTTCAACCGTTAAAACCATCACGTTTCCTGAACACACGCTGAATCTGAATCAGATTGATGGGGTCCTCAATGAGCCAGACGGACCCCGACAAGTACTTCAGGTCTGTACCAACCTGATTTATCAGCAACCGGAAGATGTGCAGATGCGAATCGAACTCAAGGATACGCAGGGGAGGAGCCGATTTACCCGGCTGTCCATTACGGGGTCTGACGGGTTTCAAGAGCACTGCTGGGACTTTCGCGACCCGTCATTCTATCAGGTCCCTGCTGGCAGTGCCGACCTTGATATGCATCAGGCGAAGGAGTTGAATCTGATCATTGAACGGCAGAACGTTACCGATGGCATCCAGAATCCTGCCAGCGGAGTGCTGTTATTTGATGCCCTCTGGTTGACGGTAGATCGAGCAGAGACTCAGCCGGTGAGCGATGAAGCCCTGCTCGATCTCGTGGAACGACGAGCCTACCAGTATTTTCTCGACTGGTCGAGTCGGAAGTCTGAGTCCCTGGACCTTCCCCAGGATCGTTCAACTTTTGGCGACCTCTTAACCGTTGGAGGCATTGGCTTTGCACTGCCTGCACATATCATTGCTGCCGAGCGTAGTTGGATATCCCGGAGTGACGCAGCCGAGCGGGTATTGAATGTGCTCCGCATCATGGACAACCCGGAGGTATTTGGACCAGAACCGGTGGGGCGCATTGGATACAGGGGGTGGTTCTACCACTTTCTTGGAATCGATGGGCGACGCAAATTGAACTTCGATTTTCCTGCCACCCCCACCAATGAGTCGCTCAATACGGTTGAACTATCTGCTATTGATACGGGTCTGGCCGTGATGGGTGTGCTGGCGGCCCAAAGCTATTTTGATGGCGATAACCCCGCTGAGGAGGAAATTCGGCAGCGGGCACAGGCTATCTATGACCGGGTGGACTGGCCGTTTCTCCTGGAGCCGGAATCGCAGCAGTTCTATCTGGGCTGGAAGCCCGATGAACCGCGTGATGCCTTTCCACCTTTCACAGTCCCCGATGGTGAAAGCACCGGGGGATTTTCGGGAACCTCCGATAATCCAGCAACGCTAGACTTCTACACGGACGAAGCTCTCATTATCGTTTTGCTGGCAGCAGGCTCAACGACACACCCTGTTCCGTCTACTGTATACCAGGCTCTGGATCTTTATCAAGATGATGATGGGCTGTTCCGTACCTATCCAGGGGCGTTGTTTACCTATCAGTTCTTGCACGCCTTTCTTGATACAGACCAGACGCTGGCAAACCTCGAACCAGATTGGTATGAGAACGCACGCCTGGCCCACCAGGAAACCATTGCCTATGCAGAAGAAAATCCGCGCACCTGTGCAACCTATGGAACAGATGCCTGGGGGATATCAGCCGCTGAAGGGCCGTTTGACGAGTACCATGCCTATGGCGCACCACCAGTCGCAATTGCAGATCCCCCAGAAGAGGATGGGACCGTAACTTATTACGCTACCTTCAGTGCAGCGGGCTTTGGCGATGATTTTCAACAACGAACGGTTTCTGCCCTGCGTGCTGCCTGGAACCGGGGGCACTGGCATCCCCGGTTTGGCCTGCCCGACGCCTTTCATGCGGATATCAGCCGTGCGGCTCCTCAATGTCAGCCGGTGGATGCTGCGTTCTTTCAGAGCCTTCCCAACCAGGTGTTGCGTCAGCAGGGTCCCTGGATATCACGTGCGCTCTTTGCCATCGATCAAGGCCCTCTGCTCTTGCATCTCGCCAATGCTCGTTCCAGGATTATCTGGGATGTGATGGCTCAGAATCCAAATATTCAACGGGCAGTGGCCCGGCTGGAAGCGTGTGAACCATCGCAGATAACGCTAGAAGCAGAGGCAGGGACCCCTCCTCTGGATATCAAGCCGCGCTCCAACGCTTCAGGGCAACAAACAGTGCTCAAAGACACTGGTGAAACACTTGAACTGCCTTTCAGTATTGAGACGGAGGCCACTGCGGTTGTGAGCATCCGTTATAGCAACGACAACTTTGGCGCATCGGAAACGGTAACCATCAATGTGGACGGACAGCCAATCGGGTCGTTCGTCGCGCAGGACACGGGCGATTTGGGTGCAGGTTGGAACCAGTTTGTCTGGAGTGACGCGGTTGACCCTACTCTCCTTCATGCTGGTAGTCAT
>DAOTUF010000267.1:0-7427 GCA_034437495.1 Chloroflexaceae bacterium
GCCTGGTCGAGCCAGTGTGCCAGAACAATGCGGCGTGGCGCGAGGTGAACCTGAGCCTGCTCCAGCGACAGGTCACGCTGTGGGAGCGGGAGAAGCGCCCGGAGGGGTTGCTGCTGCGCGGCGAGCCACTGCGCGAGGCCGAGGCGTGGGCATCGGCGCATACTGATGAGATGGAGGAGGGGGAGCGGGCATTTCTGGAGGCGTGCCGCAAGCAGCGCGAGGCGGAGGAGCGGGAGCGGCGCAAAAATCGCTTTATCCTGGGATTGGCAATCATTGCCCTTGCCCTGCTCGTCGTGGCACTAGTGGCTCTGGGGATAGCCGAAACGCAGCGCCGCACCGCAGAAGCCCGCACCCTAGCTTACTGGGCGCAGAGCAACCTGGAGCACGACCCCGAGCTGGGAGTGTTGCTGGCAATAGAAGCAGCAACGTATGACCAGACCCGCCTGGTCGAAGTGGTGCTCCGCCAGTCCCTGCGAACTTCACTTGTGCGCCAGCGAATGGACGGACACGCAGGCACTGTCGAAAGCGCGGTCTTCAGTCCCGATGGGCAGCACATTGTCTCCGCGAGCAGTGACACCACGGCGCGGCTATGGGATGCGGCAACAGGTGAACATCTGCTCACACTGGAAGGACACACGGATCGCGTCAACGGGGCCGCCTTCAGCCCCGACGGGCAGTGCATCATCACGGCCAGCAACGATGGGACGGCGCGGCTGTGGGATGCAGCAACGGGTGAACATCTGCACACGCTGGCAGACCACGCCGAAGGGGTGACGAGTGCGACATTCAGTCCCGACGGGCAGCGCATCGTAACAGCAAGCCTGGACCAGACGGCGCGGGTGTGGAATGCGGCAACGGGAGCAACCCTGCTCCAGCTTACGGAGCATACGGGATGGGTCAACGATGCCACCTTCAGCCCCGACGGACAGCGTATTGTGACAGCCAGCTCCGACAACACGGCGCGGGTGTGGGATGCTCACACAGGGGAACCGCTTTTTGTGTTGCGTGGGCACACCATGGGGATCAACAGCGCGGTTTTCAGCCCTGATGGGCAGTACATCCTCACGGCTAGCTCCGACGAGACGGCGCGGCTGTGGCAGGCCAGCGCAGATGCCCCCTCTCCCCTGGTGCTCCAGGGACACGAGAATATCGTCAACTGTGCGGTCTTCAGCCCCGATGGGCAGCGCATCCTCACGGCCAGCCTGGATCGCACGGCGTGGGTATGGGATGCTCACACAGGAGCACCCCTTCTCGTGTTGCGTGGACACACTATGGGGGTCAACAGCGCGGTTTTCAGCCCCAACAGACACCGCATCACCACCGCCAGCGAGGATGGCAGCGTGCGGGTATGGGCTGCGCAACCAGGCGAGGAGGTGCTCAATCTCCACGGGCATCCCGCGGCGGTGTGGGGGGTATCGTTCAGCCCCGATGGGCAGCGCATCCTCACGGCCAGTGCAGACACGACCGCGCAGGTGTGGGACGTGAACAGGGGTAGCGTGATCATGACCCTGACGGGGCACGAGGGAATGGTGTACCGTGCCGCTTTCAGCCCCGACGGACAGCGCATCCTCACGGCCAGTGCAGACACAACGGCGCGGGTGTGGGGTGCGACGACAGGCGTGGAGCAGGCAGTGCTAGACCACAGCAGTATGGTCTATGATGCCACGTTTAGCCCCGATGGGCAACGCATTCTGACCGCCAGTTGGGATAATACGGCGCGAGTGTGGGATTCGGGAGAACAGACAATGACCCTGGACAACCACCGCGACACTGTGAGCAGCGTGAGCTTCAGCTCCGATGGAAACCGCATCCTGACCACAAGTTGGGACCACACCGCACGGGTGTGGGAGGCCAAAACGGGAGCAGAACGGCTGCGACTGGAAGGGCATCGCGGGTGGGTCAACGATGCTGCGTTCAGCCCGGATGGGAACCACATTGTGACCGCCAGCAGCGACCAGACGGGGCGGGTGTGGGACGCAAAAACGGGAGAAACCCTTCATATTCTGGAAGGACATCAGGCCGGGGTCAACTGTGCGGCCTTCAGTCCCGATGGGCAATTCATCCTGACGGGCAGTTGGGATGAGACCGCAAGGCTCTGGAGCGCCACAAGTGGAGAAGAGCGCATCGTGCTGGAATTGGGTGCAACCATTCACGACGTAGCCTTCAGCCCCGACGGGCGACTATTCGTGACGGCCAATGAGGATGGGAGCGCGTCTCTGTTTTACACAACATATAAAGATGTGCTGGCCCTGGCACGACAGCGCGTCACGCGACCATTGACGAAAGAAGAGCGAACATTGTATCTTGGCGAATAGGGGAAGAGAACGCAATGAAACCATGGATACTCGGTATTGTCCTGGTGCTGATTGTAATCGGGTGCAATAGTGGGAACGGAACGGTTGTATCGCCACCACGGGGCAACGCGGTGCAGGTGCTGGTAGCGGTGACGGGGGGTAGGCAGGTGAAGCGCCGCGGCTGGACGACCTACGCGCCCATCACCGTCGGAAGCATCCTGCGCCCTGGCGATGCGCTGCGGCTGGACCGTGCGGCGCAGGCGACCATCGTCTGCACCGACCTGACCGTCCACTCGTTGGCGGGTGGCTTCGAGGGGTCCCCCTGTGATGGGGTGGGCCGGGTCGTGCTCGACTATGACGGCAGCCTGGTCGAGCCAGCCCGCAGCACGCCCCAGGCAGCCTCCCCCTTCCCCATCCTCGTGATGCCGCGCCGCACCAGTCTGCTCAACCCGCACCCGACCATCCGCTGGCTGCCCGTGAGCGGGGCCGATGGGTACGAGGTTGCGGTGGTGGGGACGGGCGTCTCCTGGCACACCCGGGTGGGAGCCGACGTGACCGCGCTGGTCTACCCCGACGACGCGCCCCCGCTGCACCCCGGCGGGAGCTACGAAATCACCATCACGGCGGGTGGGCGTAGTTCGAGCGAGGAGCGGGGTGGTCTGGGGGTGGTGCTGGTGTCCAGCGAGCAGGCGGCAGAACTGCACGCCCACGAGCAGACTATCGCCTCCCTGGGCTTGGGCGAGGCGCAGGCGCGGTTGGTGCGGGCGCGGCTCTATGCCAGCAAGGGGGTGTTTGCCGACGCCTACGAGGAACTGGTGGCGCTGCCACCCGCGTACAGAGAACAGGAACCCGCGGTCGTTCAATTTATCGGGGATGTCCACACCGAAACGCTGCTGAATATGCTGGCAGAGAAACGATACCAGCAGGCCCTGGAGCGGGCGCGGGCCGCGAACAATCTGGCAGGTGAGGCTCTCGCGGAGCGGGCCCTGGGGCAGGGGTATGAGACGACGGGGCAGAGCAGCGAGGCACGCGCCCATCTGGAGGCGGCGGTGGTGCGCTACCGTCAGCTTGGCGATACGGCGATGGTGGCGACACTCCAGGAGCGGATAGAGCGATTACCACAGGAGTAACAGGAAAGGAGCATATGATGAGAGCAACAATCTTGCGAATAGTGGCAGTTGTGGCGATGGCGGTGCTGGTGCTGGTCGGGGCGCGGGATGTACAGGCTGCACCAGTGGGGCAGGGGGAGTCGGGAACGTGCGATGAGATGTTTGACGAGGGGAAGGGGTATTATGAGGAGGAGCGGTACGACGAGGCCCGTGATAGCTTCCAGGCCGCGTTGAGCTGCTATCAGGATGCGGAAGACCGGGGGGGAGCGGCAGATTCCCTCAAATTCATCGGTGTTACCTATGCGTTTCAGGCGCACTATGACGAAGCACGGGAACACCTTGAACAGGCCCTTGCATTTTATCAGAAATTAGACAACACAACAGAGCAAGTCAAGATTCTTTCAAATATTGGAATAACATACTATAGGCAGGAAAAATGGCAAGATGCTCTTGAATACCACGAACAGGCGATTACACTGGCTCATACCAGAACCATATCAGAAACTGCAAATCCAAGTCTTTCAACTTCTTTGGTTCAAGCAGGAGATATATATGATGACCGGGGAGAACAGGAGAAAGCCCTTGACTATCTGCTAGAAGCACTCCCACTCACTGAACCTGATGAGAAAGATAAACAGGCCACAGTAAAAATGTTCCTCGCTGAAATCTATGAATCATCAGGAGAATTTGATCAGGCTATAAGGTATGCAGAAGAAGCAGCGGATCTCTATCGGGAAGGAGAATGGGCCGACAAAAATTCTTTTGTAGCTGCAAATCTTGACTTTATTGCGACCATATACTTCAAAAAAGGTTATTATAGTGAATCGACGATATATCACAAACAGGCCCTCGCACTCTGGGAAACCGAAGACAACCTTGAACAACAAGCATTAACGCTCAATATGATGGGAGGGAGAGCAGAGACTCTTGGCAATCTTAAAGATGCGCTCCAGTTTCGCATTCAAGCCCTCGAACTGATGCAAAAAACAGAAAATATCCAGGGCATTGCTCTAACCTCTCGGTATATAGGAGTGCTCTACGGCTCACTGGAAGACTATCAGCGGGCCCGCTTCTATTACAATCAAGCCCTTGAAGCCTGGGATTTTGCCGATGAATCGCTTGAGAAGAACATAGATATGGCAGAAATCTATGAGACTATTGGGATAACCTATAACAATGAAAATAACTACAAAGAAGCACGAAGTAACTATGAGAAAGCACGCAAACTCTGGCAAGTGGCTGAGCGTCCGGAAGATCAGGCGGGAGCGTTGAATCTCATCGCCCAGACCTACTGGTATGAGGATAAACTTGAACAAGCTCTGGAGCACCATGAACAAGCACTTCTGCTCCTTCAAGAAAAAGGAGGAGATTCTTTTGAAATTCCTTACACCCTGAGAAATATCAGTCTGGTCAATTTTCACCTGGGAAACACGACAGAAGCTGAAGCCTATCTGGAGCAGGCCATTGAACAAATCGAAACGCTACCGCCAGAACTCCATCTTTTCAAACCAGTCTTGTACGGCCATATTGCCCTGCTCTACGAGCATAAACGTCTTGCCCTGCCCTCTGATGAAATACTTCAAAAAACACTGGAATACTACAATCGAGCATTGCAACTTTACCAGGAGAGCGGGGACCAGGAAGGAACGGCTTCTACTCTTTCGAATATGGGTGATATTTATGAAGAGCAGGGAGAGGATTTGCGTGCGCTTGACGTGTATACGCAATCCATAGCTATCCGGGAACGTATCCGGGGGGAAGCCGTCATTGAAGAACTGAAGACCAGCTTTGCTGAAACCCATTCATTCGTTGATGTCTACCAGCGTACCATTCTCCTCTTGCTACGCCTTGAACGTTCTGGGGAAGCGTTCAATATGAGTGAGCGGGCGCGTGCTCGCACGTTTCTTGACCAGATGGAAAATACGAACATAGATATTCTTGAAGGGGTAGATAGCGTATTGATTGAGCGGGAGCAGGCACTTCGCAACGAACTGACGATCCTTCGCAACGAACTAACGACACTACAGAAAGCATTGCTGTCGGCACAGAACACAGACGATCTCCAGAAAAAAGAGATTGAAGAAAAGCAGGGGGAAATTAACGAAAAGCAACAGGAATATGAGGAACTCCTGACCAGGATCAAACTGGAAAACCCTCAGTATGTTTCCGTGATAAGCGTTTCGACCCTGGCAATGGAAGAGATCCAGCAAATCCTTGACGACGAAACTACGTTGTTAAGCTATTACGTTGCCCCAGAACAAACACTCGCCTTCATCCTCACCCGCGACAGCTTCCACACCATCGAGATTGACGCTGGCATTGAGGAACTGACCACCCTGGTCCGCATCCTGCACAGCACCCCGCCTGTCACCGATGCCCCACCCCCCGAAGCAACCACGCTCTACCAGACGCTCATCGCGCCGCTGAAAGACCACCTCACCACGCCCCACCTTGCCATCATCCCCCACGGCGTGCTGCACTACCTGCCCTTTGCCGCGCTCTCCCCCGACGGCACCCACTACCTCATTGACGACTACACGCTCACCCTGCTGCCGAGTGCCACCAGCCTGCAATATATCCAGGAGAACACGGGCAACAAGAGCAACACCGCGCTTGTTGTGGGCAACCCCGCATCGCCCGCACCAGGCCTGGCCCCGCTCTACCACGCCGAACAGGAAGCCGAGACAATCGCAACGCTGTATGGCACGGAGCCGCTCCTGCGCGAGGCGGCCACTGAAGCCGAGATACGGAAACAGGCCGCGGGGATGGGGGTATTGCACCTGGCCGCGCACGGGCAGTTCAACCTTGCCAACCCGCTCTATTCCACGATTGAGCTTGCGCCCGGCGGCGACGAGGATGGTCGCCTCGAAGTCCACGAGGTCTACAGTCTAGACTTGCAGCAGACGGATATGGTGGTGCTGAGCGCGTGCGTGACCAACCTGCCCCACCTGGGCGCGGGCATGGCCGTGAGCGGCGGGGATGAGATTGTCGGGTTGACGCGGGCGTTTCTCTACGCCAGCACCCCGACTATCATCTCAACGCTGTGGCAGGTGGAAGACCATTCAACCGCGCTGCTGATGGAGCGATTCTACACCCACTACCGTGCGGGAATGGGGAAGGCGGCGGCTCTGCGGCAGGCCCAGTTTGAGGTGCGTGAGCAGTATCCGCACTTCTCCCACTGGGCCGGGGTTGTGCTGTCGGGCGACGGCGGGGCGATGGGTGGTGAGCCTCCCATTCCCCCACCAGCATCAGTGGGACGGGTATGGTTCCTGGTCATTGGCACATTGCTCGTGATTGGGGTGGTGGGGAGTACGGGAATAGTCGCAGCCCTGGCTTTCTGGCGGCGCAGGAGGGCGTAGCGGGGGGGGAGGCGTACGCGGGGGCAGGGTTTGCCAGACCTTGCCCCCCTCACCCCACGAACGCCCGCAGCCGCCCCGCCCGCGTCGGGTGGCGGAGCTTGCGGAGGGCGATAATCTCAATCTGGCGCACGCGCTCCCGCGTCACGCCCATCTCCATCCCCACCGCCTCCAGCGTGTGCGGCTCACCGCCGTCCAACCCGAAGCGCCGCACCATCACGAACCGCTCACGGTCGGTCAACTGCGCCAGCGCCGCTTGCAGCGCTTCCCGCAGCACGGTCGCCTCCGCAGGCGCAGCGGTATCAGCGACATCGGGCACGATGGCGGCCAGCGAATGCTCAGATTCATCGGTGAGCGGTGCGTCGAGCGAGAGGGGATGCCGCATCACTTCCAGGGTGTGCGCGACCTTCTTCTCAGACCAGCCGAGTGCGGCGGCCAGTTCGACCACGGTCGGCTCCCGTTCAAGGCGGTCGATCAGTCCCGCCTTTGCTCGGTCCAGCTTCGTGATGTTTTCGCCCATATGGACAGGCAGGCGGATAGTGCGGCTCTGGTCGGCAATGGCGCGGGTGACGGCCTGGCGTATCCACCAGGTCGCGTAGGTCGAGAACCTGTGGCCTCGTCGCCAATCAAACTTCTCCACCGCCCGCATCAATCCCAGATTGCCCTCC
>DAOTUF010000268.1:0-3979 GCA_034437495.1 Chloroflexaceae bacterium
GCGAATCGCGCCCCAGGATGGACGCCAGGTCGAAGCGGAAGCCGTCAATGTGATATTCAGCCACCCAGTAGCGCAAGCTGTCCAGCACCATGTTGCGGACAATGGGGTGGTTGCAGTTCAGGGTATTGCCCGTGCCGCTGTAGTTCAAGTATTTCCCGCTCTCGGTGAGGAGGTAGTAGGTCTGGTTGTCAATGCCGCGAAACGAGATGGTCGGGCCGCGCTCGTCGCCCTCGGCGGTGTGGTTGAAGACCACGTCAAGAAAGACTTCGATGCCGTTGCGGTGCAGTTCTTTCACCAGCGTTTTCAGTTCGTCCACCTGCATCCCCAGTTCGCCCGCAGCGGCATACCCGGCCTTGGGAGCAAAGAACCCGACCGTGCTGTAGCCCCAGTAGTTCATCCTCGGTTCGCCGTTGTAGGGGTTGGTCAGGCCGTGCTCAAACTCATCAAACTCGAAAATGGGCATCAGTTCGATGCAGTTGACCCCCAGTTCTTTCAGGTAGGGGATTTTCTCGCGGATGGAGGCGAGGGTACCCGGGTGTCGCACGCCGGAGGATGGGTGGCGGGTGAAGCCGCGAACGTGCATTTCGTAGATGACCAGGTCCTCAATGGGGATACCCAGGGGCCGGTCCCCTTCCCAGTCGAAGTCATCGAAGGCGATGCGGGCGCGGTGCTGGTAGACGTCGTTCCAATCGGGCGGGGTTCCCCATACCTCCCGTCCCCCGATGGCTCTGGCATAGGGGTCAAGCAGGATGTGGCTGCGGTCAAAGCGGTGTCCCTCAACGGGTTGGTGGGGGCCGTCCATGCGGTAGCCATATTCGAGGTTTTCAATATCCAGGTCAAAGACAATCATCATGAAGACGTTCCCGATGCGGAAATCTTCCGCAAAGGGAATCTCGGCAAAGGGAGCCGGGTTTCCCTTCTCAAAGAGCACCAGCGTGCAGGCAGTGGCGTGGTGCGAGTAGATTGAGAAGTTGACCCCGCCGGGAACCAGCGTGGCTCCGAAGGGGAGCGGTTTGCCGCAGCGCAGTTTGAAGTTGCCGTGAATGTGCGTGGGGAGAATGTCTATCCGTTGAAGGGTGGTCTGGTGCATTTCTATTCCTCCTCCTCTTTTTCCTGCTCCTGTTGCAGTGCCGATACACCTTCCTCCAGCGTATCGTAGGTGGCAAAGTGGTCGAGAAATCCGGTGATGGACATGGTTTCCTTCAGGTCATCGGACAGGCCAACCAGGGCGAGGTGCCCGTGCAGGTCGGCCAGGTTGCGGGAGAGCAGGAACAGCAACCGCAACCCCATACTGGACATATACCCTACTTCGCGCAGGTCCAGGATTAGGCGGGATCCTTCCTGGGCGTGCTCTTTGATAATCTCCTCGGCCATGAGCGCTGTTGTGCCGTCGAGGTTGCCGCTCATTTCGACAACCGTCACCTGGTTCAGGGTTTTCGTCGTGATTTCCATGATTTCCTCAGCCCTTTCGTCGCGGACCCTCCAGACTTCCATCATCCCACATGATACACCAGATTTGGGAGGAAGTGGACAAAGGGCCATGCCCCCCCTCCCCACCAGCACAAACACCCCCCCGCAGGTTCCAGACCTGCGAGGGGGTGCTGTGTTCGCTGCCTATCCAGCTACGTGCCAGGATTGATTACCGTCTGATGAGTGGCAGGTAGATTTGCTGCCCCGGCTCGTCGGAGGGCTGCGCCGGGATGAAGGCCGTCACCTGCACGGTCGTTTCCTCATCGGGCAGGTACGGACTGGCAAAGGTGATGGTGGCGTGGTGCGTCCCCGATGGGAGGTCGTCCCCGTCGAACCTCACCTCCAGGGTATCTGGCGTCATCCCTGCCGTCTTGTCCAGGCTCACCCAGGACTCGCTCGCGGTGGCGTTCCACGGGATGGGGGTGGCCCCCGGTCCGCTCAGGTTGTCCACCGAGAGCGTGGCACTTGTTACATCGGTCGCCGGGTCGAAGATGACCTGTTCTGGCCCGGCGCTCAGACGGTCCGTCGGGGCAGGAGCCATGGCAGGATGACCGAGCACCGTCACCTGCACCGTGTCGGAGCCGGTGCCACCTTCGCCGTCGTCGGCCTGGAAGGTGATGGTATGGGTGCCGGTCACGAGCGTGGCGATAGTCAGTTGGGCACCGGTTCCCAGTTCCCCTTGAATATCCGAACTCCACGAAAGCTGCGCGTCCTCCATCGTGCCCGTGTCAATGTCGTAGGCGTCGCCATCGAATGCAATGGTCTGGCTGAAGGCAATCGTCGCTCCGTCTTTGGGCTGCACAATCTCCACCGTGGGCGCGTGGTTGGGCACGGTGAAGGGCGCGTCGGACGTGTCACTGGTAGTGTTGATACCGTCGCTGGCCCAGACGCGGAAGAGTGCCTGTTCCCCGCTCACGATATTGACGCTGTCCAGTTCCACGCTGGTTTCGGCGATATCCTGCGCAATCATCTCCCAGGTTTCCCCGTTGTCGGGGCTATACTGGACGTTGAAGGAGAGGGGGTCGCCGTCGGGGTCGGAGGCGGTCCATTCGACCATGATGGTCTCCTCGTCCAGCACTTCTCCCCCATTGGGGCTGGTCAGGGTGATTTCCGGCGGCTGGATACCTGCGCTGACACTGGCAAGCACCGTCCCGCCGGGTCCCTCAATATCCACCCGGGCGGTTCCCTCGACGTAGGGCACCAGTTCGGAGATAATCAGGAAATGGTCCTCGCCTTCCTCGCCGGGCGGCACGGGACCCGCGTGGGCCTCGTCGGGGGTGAAGGGGTAGCGGGCCAGTTCGCTGCCATCTTCGTCGCGCAGCACGATGGCGTAGCTGCCCTCCTCGTCACGCGGGAGCGTATCCTCGGCGTCGGGGATGACAAAGAGCGGGTCCAGGGTTACTTCGTTGGTGTCCACATTGATGCTCCCCATCACCAGCAGGCGCGGTCCCTGCTGCTGGAGGCTCGGCTCGTCTGCGCTGCCCTCTTCGGAGGCCAGCACCGGGTTGCCCTGGAAGTAGTTCATCAGCCCTTCGGAGGTGAAGTCCCCCATCCACTGGTTATTGCAGTAGCTCATCACGTCACGCCAGTTGGCGTTGTAGATATTCCAGTTGCCAATGTCGAAGCCATAGATGGTGCTGGTGGTCCACATCCAGGTAGTGGGGCTGATACGTCCGCCGGTGTAGGGGTAGGGGGGGCCTCCGCCGGCCCCGCAGTAGTTGGCGTGCCCGCGTCCGTAGGTGTGGCCCAGTTCGTGCCCGCCATACCAGTCGCCATAGCTGCCATCGGTGTCCCATCCCCACGTCCCGCTGCCGGTTGGCCCGGAGGCAACAAAGGCCGGGATGCCCATGGCACAACCGCGCATAAAGCCACCACCGTCGTCAACCATGCCGTAGTAGCGGGAACCGAAGGGGATAGACCAGTTGAAGAGGATATCCCAGATTTTCTTGGAATAGAGCCGTGAATTGACCTGTCCGCAGGTTGGCCGACCGGTGCCGTGGTAGTAGCTGCGGTTCCAGACCCACAGGCTATGCAGCGGGTAGGCCCGTCGCAGCCAGCTTCTCAGCTTGCTGGTGTGGAACGTGGAGGGATAGTAGGTGGTCCCTCCGGTGCGGTAGCCGACGCGGTAGAGCACCAGGTTCACCCGCGGCACACGCTCGAAGGAGACGCTGGTCAGGGCGGTGTTGTTGGCATAGGTGGTTTCCAGGGGGGAGCGGCCACGCCACGAGAGCACCGGGTTCAGAAGACCCCACATGGTCACGTTCCCTTCCTTATAGCCGGCGGGTAGTTCGAAGAGGAAGGAATGGTTGAGGACTCCGCGGTCCGGGGAGGTGCGCACCTTCACAAAGCCAAAGAAGCCGTTGACCGGGTAGACCAGGGTGAAGTTGAACCCGCGCTGCACCAGCAGGGCCGCATAGGTCCAGTGCTGCCCGCTGGTTGAGCGAACATGGAAGCGCACAAAGGTCCGTTTGTTCTTGACCAGGCGGACGCTGTTGTTGAGGTCTTGCAT
>DAOTUF010000269.1:0-9247 GCA_034437495.1 Chloroflexaceae bacterium
GGGAGGGGTAGGGCCACAGGTGGTGCTGCACAAACGACTGGACGGCCTCCACCTCGGCAAGGGTTATCTGAAGCTGCCGCGCAATGTGGGCAAAACGGTGGGCCCCCAGGTCTTCCAGGTGGCGGTCTATGACCAGGTGGGCGTGGGGGCAGGTCATGCCCTGCTGCTCCAGGATATTGAGTTGGGCAAGCAGGCACTCCCGCGTGTCGCGGGTGGCGATACCGGGCGGCCCCACCTCCCGCAGACAGGCCAGCACCCCGTTCACCCGCTCCACGTCCACGTTTATGATGGCGGCGATATCCGCCACCTCGTCGGCCAGAAAGCCCCGCTCATCCAGGCTCCCGACCAGCGCCATGGCAATCGGGTGGTCTGCCTCTGGCAGCGCCATAGAGAGGTCATCCAGCAGCCCTTCGGCCATGCTGCGAGGGGCCGCCACCCACTGCAACGAATCGCCGACCTCATCCAAAAGCCCCGACGAAGTGAACTCATCGGTGGTCGAACCACTGGCGCAGTTCAGGCACATCCCCTCTACCAGCGGCCCGCCACAGCGGTCACAGGTTGTTTCCTCGGCTTCCACCTCTTCGAGGGAGGGGTTTTCTTCGAGTTCTTGTTGCACCGCCTGCTGAAGCTCTATCCCCGGCAGGAGCAGCAGTTGGGCCAGGTGGAGCAGCGAGGGGTTGACCTGCATCTCCATCCGGGGGCCCATGCTCATGTCCAGCATGTTCAGGACCCTTCTTTCCGTCCCGGTCTCCCGGGAGCTTTCCGAAGCATATCATCCATCTCTCCACCCCCTTCTTCTAGCAAGAATCGTGCCAGCAGAATGGGGTCCGCCCGACTCAGGTCAGGTGGTCTTCGGGGATTCCCAGAATGCGGGCCGCGCTGCTGCGGTCGCCGTGCTGCTGCTGGAGGGCGATGGTGATGAGCCGCACCCGCACCTGCCCGAGGATAGCGTCCAGGCTCTTGCCGCGATTGAGCAGGTCGGTCAGGGCCGTAGTCAGGACATCCTGGTCGCCCTCCTCCTCGTCGGGCAGGAGGAGGTAGTCACGGTCTATCAGGTTGCTCTGCGAGAGGACGATGGCCCGTTCGATGGTGTTTTCCAACTGCCGAACATTGCCAGGCCATTCGTAGCTGCGGAGCAGGTCCAGAGCCTCTTCGGTGATGCGGAGGGGGGGGGTTCCCGCCTGCGCCCGGCGCGAGAGGAAGTGCTGCACCAGGAGCGGGATATCGTCCTTGCGTTCGCGGAGGGGGGGCAGCGCAATGGTGATAACGTTCAAGCGGTAGTAGAGGTCTTCGCGGAAGTGCCCGTCCATAACGGCCTGTTCCAGGTCGCGGTTGGTGGCGGCTATTACCCGCACGTCGGCGTGGATGGTCATATTGCCGCCCACCCGCTCAAACGCATGTTCCTGGAGCACACGCAGCAGCTTCTTCTGCGTCGAACTGCTCATCTCGCCCACCTCGTCCAGGAAGAGCACCCCCCCCGTGGCCTTCTCAAAGCGGCCCTTGCGCTGCGAGGTGGCCCCGGTGAAAGACCCCTTCTCGTGGCCGAACAGCTCGCTTTCGAGGAGCGTTTCGGGCAGGGCCGCACAGTTGACCGCGATAAAGGGCTTCTCCCGCCGCAGCGAACTGCGGTGGATGGCCCGGGCGACCACCTCTTTACCCGTCCCCGACTCGCCCGTAATGAGCACCGTCGTGTCGCTGGTCGCCACGCGCCCGATGAGCTTGTAGACCTGCTGCATGGCCGCACTTCGTCCGATGAGCGTGTCGCGGGGGTCCTTCTCGCCAAACTGCTGCTCCAGCGTGTGAACGCGCCGGGTGAGGTAGTGGTGTTCGAGCGCTCGTTCCACCACGCGCATCACGTCATCCGGGTCAAAGGGCTTGGCGATGTAGTCGTAGGCTCCCCGCTGCATCGCCTCTATTGTCACCGTGGAGGATTCTTTTGCGGTCACGATAATCACCGGGATATCCAGGTCCTGGTCCCGAATGTGCTGGAGCACCTCCAACCCGTCCGGGGCGGGGATCATCACGTCCAGGAGCACCAGGTCTGGCTCCCTGGCTTCGAGCAGGGCCAGCGCCTCCGTCCCGGAATGGGCCACCTGCACCTGTGCTCCTCCTGGCTCCAACATATCACGAAACAATTCACAGATATAGGGTTCATCATCAACCACCAGGATGGTGCTTCGATCCAGCATCGCAGTTCCCTCCCGTTGAACCTGCAAACCGCGCCATAGCCGTAATCCGCACGGTCTCATCGGTCTCGACCGGAACCGCAGAACCTCCCGCAGGTTCGGAACCCACAGGAGGCCACCGGCCCCGCCATTCTATCGTTCACCAACGGATCGCACAGAACGACCGTACGGCGCTATTGTACCATGGGTGCGCGGGGATGCAAGAAAAACCATACCTGTGCTATACTGCTCCTATGCAATCTGTTCGGGTGCTGCTGGTTGACGCAGACCAGCACGATATCGAGCATATCCGCGCGTTCTGCGCCGGAACCGCGCCGAAGCTGGTTTTTACAACGGTGGGAAGCGGGGAAGCATGCTGGTTGCTCCTCGCCTCCCCCGATGCCCCGCTCTTCGAGGTGCTGGTCATTGACAGCCACCTCCCCGATACCGACGGCCTGACGCTGCTGCGCGAGGTGGTCGATTCGGGCTACCCCGCGCCGGTCATCATCATCACCGTGCGGCAGGACGTCGAGACTGCGGTGACGGCCATGAAGACGGGCGCGTTCGATTACCTGGTCAAGTCAGGCACCTACTGGGAGCACCTCCCACGGGTGATTGAGTCGGCGCTGTCGCGCTACTACCTGACACGGGAGAACCAGCGGTTGCAAGGCCGCCTGGCCGCCTATGCGACCGAACTCCAGCAGGCCATGTACCAGGCGCAGGTTGAAAAAGCCCGCCTGCAAGCGGTGCTCGAACAACTGCCCGTGGGGGTGCTGATTGTGGAAGGGACGGATGGGCGCACCGTGGCTGCCAACCACGCCGCTGAACGTCTCTGGGGACACCCCTTCGTTTCGAATGTGTGCATCCCGCAGTATCGGCGTGCTGATGGGGAGCACCTGCCTGAATCCCCGCTCAACCCGGAAGAACAGGCGATTGCGCAGGTGTTGCAGGAGGGGCAGCCGGTGCTTGGGCTACAGGGGGAACTGTCGCGCCCGCAGGGAGACCCTATCACCATCCTGGTCAATGCGGCTCCCCTGCTCACCCGGCAGGGCAGCGTGGGGGGGGCTGTGGCGGTCTTCCAGGATATCACCGAAATCAAGCGCCTGGAGCATCTCAAAGATGAAATCCTCTCCATCGCCTCGCACGAACTGAAAAACCCGCTCACGATTATCACAGGCTATGGGGCGCTGCTGAACCGCACCCCGCTGGTGAGACGGGATGAGCGCGTCCGCCGCTACGCGCAGATTATCCAGCACCAGAGCGAGCGAATGTACCGCCTCGTTGAGCGCTTGCTCGACCTCTCGCGGCTCGACCTGGGGCAGATGACCCTGGAGCAGACCGCTGTAGACCTGGTAGCGCTGCTTTCCAGTGTGGTGGAGCAGCAGACCACCACCCCGCGCCACACCGTCCGGCTGTGCCTGGACCTGCCCTCCCTCACGGTCGAAGGAGACTACACGCGGCTTGAGCAGGTGATGGTCAACCTCGTCAGCAACGCGGTAAAGTACAGCCCCGAGGGGGGAGAAGTCGTCGTTTCGCTCTCGCGGCAGGATACCGAGATAGACGTTTTGCAGGCCGTTTGTGGCTCAAAGGTGAGGGTCCCTCCGCCCTATGCGCTCATCAGCGTGTGCGACCAGGGCATCGGTATTGAACTGGAGATGCAGCAGCAGTTGTTCAACCGCTTCTACCGCGCCAGAGAAGCGGCCCGCCTTGCCGCCGGGCAGGGGTTGGGGTTGTACATCTGTGCGGAAGTGGTGCGGATGCACGGGGGAGCGCTGTGCGTGGAGAGTACGCCGGGGAAGGGCAGCACCTTCCGGGTGGTGCTCCCGCTCGTTCTCCCGTCTTCCCCAACTCAGGAGACGCCCTGACGGTGCGGTTCCTGTTCGTGGTCAAGAATAGTTTCGACGCGCTGCGCAACGCGGCAAATGTTGCGATAGACCAGGTGAATTTCCTGATACTGACGCTGAATCATCGCCACGACATCGGCAGGCAACCCCGACTGAAGGGCCGACTCGTAGGTCTGGACGGTGTGGGCTTCGCTGCGCTCACACTCCTTGAGAATCGCCCGGCTGCTCCCCTGGCTCAGCACCTCCCCGCGATAGACCCCGTCGCCATCGGTGGCGCAGGGAGGAGAACTCCCGCGACAGGGTTTTCCCCCCTGGCGGCGCACCTCCGCCCGCAGCGCGATAGCAAAATGCAACCGCTGACGGGCGTAGTGGGACAGCAGCGTTGCCAGCAGACCACTGGTCAGGGACTCTGCTGCCAGCCGAAACCCCTGGGTACTCTCCTCACACATAATGACTAACCGATTCAGGACGGCTATGGTTGTCTGGGGGTCGGCTTCTTTCGTCCAATACATCATGGTCCTGGGTATGGTAGAAATGTCCGTCATTCGCCAGAACCTCCCACAGGCCACGGACCTGCGGGAGGTTCTGTTCCGTCGTCCTTCCTTTCGCCTCGTTCTGGCGGTGTTTCAGCACAGGTCTCAGCGGCGAATCAGCGGGATATAGAGCATCCCTTCCCCTGCGGGGGCGCTGCCAACCTCAATGCTGAAGGTGTTGTTGACTATATTGACCGCATTCTCTGCCTGCACCGTCACTTCCCTGGTCCCTTCGGTCGTCCAGGTAAAGCTCACGGTGTCTTCCAACCCGCCCCCCTCGTGAGTGACGGGGTCCTGGCCGGTCGCATTCCAGGTGTAGGAAATGGGCAGCGAAGCGTCCGCTGGTTCAGCCGTGGCGGTGAAGGTGTATTCGACCTCGACCTGCCCACGCTCCGGCCCGCTGATGGTCACAGCCTGCAACGCCGTCCCCGCTGGCCCCACCTGGATGGTGATATTGTGGGTTGCGCTGGCGCTACCGTCTGCGTTCATCGCCATGACCTGCACCTCTTTCGTTCCTTCCGTCTCCCAGGAGAAGGTCATCATATCCTCCCGCATATCGCCGGAGCGGGTCACGGGGTCGTGGTCGGTCGCCTCCCAGGTATAGGAAATGGGCAGCGTGGCCCCTGCGGGCGCAACCGTGGCCGTGAAGGAGTAGTCTTCCCCGGTCTGCCCTTCGGTCGGGCCGTCCAGCGTTACCCCTTCCACCCCCGTGGGCGGGACTGGCTCTGTCACGATCATGATAGCATGGGTGGTGGTGGCAGTGCCAGCGGCATTCATCGCTATTACGCGGACCTCTTTCATCCCTTCGCTATCCCAGGAAAAGTCCATCGTGTCCGACGGCACCATACCCGATGACGGATAGTCGGTGGCCTCCCAGGTGTAGGAAATGGGTTCCGTGGCGTTGGTCGGGCTGACCGTCGCGGTGAAGGCGTAGTCAATTCCCACCGTGCCGCTCACCGGCCCCGTCAGCATCACCTCCTGCACACCCACCACCGATGGCAGATCTTCGCTGATCATGATGGTGTGCGTGGCGGTTGCTGCACCCGTGGCATTGACCGCGGCTATCCGGATTTCCTTCATCCCTGGAGTATCCCAGGAAAAGTCCAGCGTATCGGACGGCACCGTGCCCGATGACGGATAGTCGGTGGCCTCCCAGGTGTAGGAAATGGGTTCCGTGGCGTTGGTCGGGCTGACCATCGCGGTGAAGGCGTAGTCAATTCCCACCGTGCCGCTCACCGGCCCCGTCAGCATCACCTCCTGCACCGGGATGCCCACCGATGGGTCGTAGATGATACGGTCGGTATCAACCACCGATTCGTTGCCCGCGTCGTCGCGGAACTGCACGAACACCCGCGCCCAGTCGCCGGGCGTGGTCGAAGCGAGGTCCCAGGGAAGGTCCTGGGCAAAGGGTTGCCAGCTTGCCCCGCTCAGCGCGGCTTCCGTGTTGCTCACCCGCACCTCGGTGATGTCCTCGAAGTTTTCGCGGGCATCTTCGAACCCAGGCTCAAAGGAGAGCGAGACATCCAGCGTGGGGGTGCGCTCCGCATTGTCGTTGATGAGCACATCCCCCTCGGGCGGGGTCGGGTCCTCACTGGGGGTCACGCCTTCGCTGCTGAGCACCGCGCTGCGGTGACTGTCTTCGTCCGTCGCAAACAGGCGATAGTAGTAGGTCGTTCCGTTCTCCACTTCTTCCGTATCGGTGTAAAGACCGGTCAGCGGAGGTTCGCCGCTCAGGAGTCCCCACGGACCGTCCGGGTCGGTGGCCCGGTAGAGCGCAATGCGGTCATACTCATCTTTGACATCGTAGAAGAGGTAGGCCTCGCCATTGCCCGGGTCAGCGTCGAAGAACTCCGGCGCTTCTATCAGGTCGTCAAACGGGTTGAGCGGGTCCTGTCCCTGGCCCACTTCCGAACCATCGTTCTCCCCGCCACCATCGGTGTCGGAGTCGTTCGGGTCGGTCCCGGCGTTATACTCGCCTGTGTTCTGGAGCAGGTCCAGGTCCGGGTCGCCCAGACCCTCCAGGTCGTGCTCCTCCTCGAAGGGGTCGGGGATGTTGTTGTCGTTGGTGTCATCGCCTTCTTGCACGGAGAACGAGCCGAACGCTTCGCGCTGGAGGTTCAGGTCGAAGCGATTGACACTCACCTCCACCTGGTAGGAGCCTTCATCGGGCGGGTTCTCGTCCTCGGGTTCGCCAGAAACAGCTTCGGCCTGGTTCACGCGGGTGTAGCGACCGGCGTAGAACCCATCGTCGGCGGCTCCGTCGCCGTGTTCGCCATCATCGTAGAGGCGCACGGTCGTTTCGGTGCCGTCGGGGGCCGTGATGAGCGCATCAAGCACCATCCCACCAATGGGACCCGTCCCGGTCGAAAGGAAGGCGTGGATGGGTATCGAGTTGCCTGTGAAATATTGCTGGCCCAGGCGGTCGGGCAGCAGCAGGTCCATCGTCAGGTTCGAAGGCCCGCTGACCATGACCTGGTAGGGCACGCTGGCCACCTGCGCTGGCGCAGACTCGATGATGATGACACGGTATTCTACCCCCACCTGCCAGGAGCCGGGGGCAGGGTTATTGATGCGCACGCCGCGGTAGCCGCTCGATGCATCCTCAAAGGTATAGTCGCCGCTGACCTCGTTTCCGTCCGGGTCATACACGGTCAGGTTCATAATCGGATTGTTGGTCGGGTCCCAGCTCAGGGCAACGAGTATCTCAGAGGCCGAATCGTCCACCATGAAGCTGTGGAATTGCTCCTCGTTCTCGGGGGCATCTCCCTTGTCCGTCAGCATCCGCTCGCGTCCCACCACTTCCGCGTCGGCAAATTCGAACTTGCTTTGCAGGTTGAACGCCATATCATTTGGGGAGGTGCTCTGGGCCAGCGAACTGACGTAGACATCGTTGTAGAAGAAGATACCGCCCGTGGTGCTGGCAATATTCTGCAACAACGTTTCGTCGGTGGACGGGCCAAAGGCAATCGACGTCACCGGGCACCCCGTGTCTACCACGTCGTCCTCCACATCCGTCCAGCGCAGATCGCTGTTTTCCATCCCGTCGCTCAGGAGCACAAACGAGCAGTTGTCATTCCCCGTCGGGCTGACATTCTCATACTGGTCAACGGCTTCTGCCAGGCCGTCCCCGATGCTGGTGGCTCCCCCGTCGGTCAGGTTGTCAATAAAGGTGTGCGCATCGGTGCGCACGGTGGCGTTGACCTCTTCCATATCGAAGGGGGCGGGGTCAACATCGTGGTTGTAGGGCACCACCGACAGACCATCGTCGTCGCGGGTAATATCCACATAGAAGTTGGCGGCGCGTTGGGCGGCCTCCATCTTACCGTCGTTCCCCATCGAGCCGGAGCGGTCTACCACGAGCACGTGGTCCAGGTTGTTGGGGCTATAGGTCACGCTGGTGATATTGGTATCCGAGTCTATCTCGTTCGAAGTGCCTGGTTCTTCCAGCGCGACTTCCAGGTCATAGGTGCCATCGCTGGTCTGCCCCGGAGCCTGCACCACCATCCAGTATTGCTGCTGCACGAAGCCGCCCGTCGTGATGAAGGCATTCACGCCATTCACAGAGGCGTTGAAGTCGCTGACGCTCAGCCCCGCCACCACCGGCGAGTTGGGGAGGTAGTCGTTGGTCACGAGCACCTGGGCCAGGAACTTGCCCGGAGCCGCGGCGGGGCCGACAAAAGATCGCGCACCAGTATTGGGCATTTGAATGGTGATATTCGGGTCGGCACAGGTGAAACTGATGTCCACATCCGAGGAATCTGCCAGACTGCCCGCAATCGCGGTCACAGCGGTAAAGCTGTCGTTCAGGAAGCTCCGCGTCCACGTGGTGCCGCTCCCGCTCGCGTGCGCGGCATAGTCCGAACCCTGCTGGGCCACGACGTGGTAGAAGGCCGGGTCATCGTCAAGGTTGTCGAACGACACCGTTACCAGGGGGCAGTCGCTGCCAGGCTGCACCTGGTAGTAGCGGGAACCGTAGCGGCTTATCTGCTCATTATTGAAATTCACCGAAGGACTGCCCGCGTTGATAGTTCCCCCGCTGGTAGGCGCGATGGGGCCGTAGGGGGCGGGGTTGCCTGTCTCATCCTCATCGATGTAGTTGTACCAGTCTGCGGGACTGGGAACATTATTCAGGTCTTTGGTCCAGTTGGTCAGCGTAAAGTGCTTGAAGGCTTCGTTGAAGCTCGGGTCTGCTTTCTCCCCGGTCGACAGCATCCAGTTCACCGCGGCAATATCGTCGCGGTCTTCGGCGGCCTCCCAGAGGTCTACAAACGCATCCACGCCGCGCTGAGGTTCGGTCAGGGTGCCCCCATACTGTTCGCTGAAGAACTTCCACCACAGCGCCGAGAGGTAGCGCATCGGGACGCTGGTAATGTCACGGTTCGTATTCGACAGGAAATCGTCCACATCATCATTGAACGAAAAACCAAAATCGGGCGCGTCGGTCCAGTGGTCCAGGTGCTCAAAGGTCATGTCCTGCATTGCGCGGGCCGTGCCTTCCTTGAACCACTTCGATTCGTAGCCATCGTAGCTATATTGCACCCGGTGGAACAACTCGTGCCCCAGAACCGTTTCGATTCGTTCGGGAGTGCCAAAGCACCCCCCGTAGGTGGTGAAGTAGTTCCACGTCACCCAGGTTCCGCCGTTGCAACCGCTATCGGTGGTCAGCCGGACCTCCAGCTTGTCCGTGTAGAGCGGCTCCAGGAAG
>DAOTUF010000270.1:0-3514 GCA_034437495.1 Chloroflexaceae bacterium
GTTCCTGGAGCACCTCCGGCTCCCCGATAAAGAGCGTGCTTCCATCGAAGTCCAGACCTTCAATCTGGTTCATCCGTTCAGAACTCACGGGCACGAACATCACGCGCTGCGCCCGGAAGACCATGAGAAACTGGTCGGCAATGGCTCGCACTGGCGGCAGCGCCAGCAACCCCAGAACCACCACGACCGCAGCAATGCCAGCAAACACCGTCCGATACCGCCGAAACCAGGATACGTTGGTCTCTTGCATAGTGCGCCTCCTTACCTTTCCTTTTGCTTGCCTGCCGGCAGCAGACGACGGGAATGGTCCCTCGGCTCTGCTGCCCGCAGCTGCTTGTAATCGATTCCATGCGACCGATGGGTCCGGGAGGGAGGGGGGGGGAGCCAGTACCGCCCCCACCACCTTCGCCCGGGTGCGCAGATGCTCCAGGCGCTCCCGACATGCGGGGCATTCGGCCAGGTGAGCGGCAAGGGATGCTTGCTCATCCGCAGGGAGTTCGTGGTCCAGGAAGGCCCGGAGCCTCCCCTCATGATCATGATGATGATTATACCACCGGGTCATGGGCTTTGACCTTTCCTTTTTTTTCACGACGAACCACTCCCTCCCCCCCCTGCTGCCGGTATCTGGCCACAAATGCCCGTTCTGCCCGCGCCAGCAGCGTCCCGACCGAACCAGGCCTGATATGCAAGGCCGTCGCAATCTCCGCATAGGAGCACCCGGCGGAGCGCAGCAGCAGAATGGCGCTCTGGCGTTCGGGCAGACGGGCAAGAACGTCCCGAACCGCGGCCTGATCCTCTGCCCGCACCACCTCGCTGGCCAGTTCATCGGACGGGGAACCCTGCGGGACCTGCGCTCCGTGCTCCATCCGTTCCACCCGCTCCATCCGCTGCCGGGCGCGGCGCTCACTGCGCAGGGCGTTGTAACCGCGGTTCAGCGCCACCCGGCAGAGCCAGGCCACCAGCTTGTCGCCCACGTCGGCGGGGGGAGGCTGGCGGTAGAGCGTGAGAAACGTCTCCTGGGCCAGGTCCTCGGCCTGTTCGCGGCTGCCCACCAGGTGCGCAAGCACCCGGTAGACCTGCTGGTAGTAGCGCAAGAACAAGGCTTCAAAAGCGGCATGGTCGCCCTGCGTCAGCCGTTCGAGAAGCTCCTCGTCCCTGGGTTCCGGGTCGTCAGTCTGCTTATGCACTGGCGTGGTTCCTTGTTCTGGGTTCTGGCTCCTGCCTCTGTTCCGTATAACGGACGGTCGGGTCTCGGGTCCATCGGTCTCTGTCTTTCTACTCTTTCAACACCGCCGGACGGTGGTTTGTGACAGGCGCTCCACCCGCTCTCCGCAAAGTATACGAGCAGAGAGGACCGGGGAACCCCATTCCAGAGGGAGCGAGGGGCAGAATCCCCGCGAACGTCCAACTTTGGTTATTTTGTACAAAGAAAAGCAGGGGAATTTTGTTGAAAGTATCCAAATGGCGTGCTATCATACCACCAGCGTAAGAAAACGAACACACAAACGAGACAACGTAGATATAGATACAGGTTAAGGACGCTGCGGCACGGTGCCACAGCAATGCTGGACGAACAGCAACCAGAAACAAGGAGAAATACCATGCACACCCCGTATTATGGACAGAACACCGTAGACGAAGTTATTGAGCACATCCCCGAAGCCGGTCACGTCCTCCGCGCCTATGATGTCGGCGCTGCAACCAGCCACAACCTGCGCCTTGACCAGGCGGCCCAGGCGGTGACGGTTTCGACCGATGAGATGTTGGCCGTGATGGAATACCGCGCTCGCCGCGCTGCCCAACAGCTCAGCAAGAAGTAACCATTCGTCCGGAAACGCTCCATATCGCCAGACGAGAACGAAGACCAGCAAGAAACCCTGATACTATCAGTACGAGATAAACGCAAGAGATATCGTAAGGAGGAGACAATGTACACCCACCACTATGAGCAGGCGACGGTTGAAGAGATTATCGAGCATATTCCCGAATCCAGCAACGTCCTTCGCTCCCGCGATGTTGGTATCTCCACCTGCCGGGTGCCCCTTGAGCAGGCTGCTCAGGCCGTGAGCGCCTCGACTGACGAGATGCTGGCCGTGATGGAATATCGCATTCGCCGGGCCGCCCAGAGCAGCAAGTAGTATCTCATACGCCGTGCGGAAGCCGGCGAAATCAGAACCCTGAACGGAAGAACAGAGGCCGCACCCCTGGGGAAGCGAAAGCAAGAAGGGGTACGGTCTCTGTTCTGTTCGTGTCCCTCCTGTCGCATCCTCTGTAACTCCTCGGGATAGAATACAAGCATATTGTTGGGCCTTCGTTTGAACAGTGAAAGGTAAGAGAACCATGGCATTGTCCTACCCCGAGGAACTTCAAGAATTCATGGACCTGATGGGCACGCTGGATACAGAGATTCACGACACGGTGAGTGGGTTTCGCCAACTCCACAAAGCCGCCATTGCCGACGGGTCTCTCAGCTTTAAGATGAAAGAACTCATTGCGCTGGCGATTGCCATCTCCGTCCGGTGCGATGGGTGCATTGCAACCCACGTCAGTGCCGTGCTGAAAGCCGGAGCCACGCGCAAGGAAATTGCCGAAACGGTCGGGGTAGCCGTGCTGATGGGAGGCGGTCCATCCGCCGTATATGGCACCAAAGTACTCAAGGCCATCCAGCAATTTGAGGCTGAGCAAACAGCATAACCCGACGCGATTTGTCCCAGGTCCGAGCATACCAGCGCAGTACCCTCCCGCCGGCTCCCCCGACCGGCGGGAGGGTCTCTCCCCCTCCGCCAAACCCCCTTCCCCGATACCTCCCCGCGGCCCTGCTCCTCGTCGGTTTGCTTGCTCTGGCGTGGCTGCTGTCGGCCTGGGCCTCCCATGCCCCGCATTCTGCCACGTACCCGGTGGATACGCTGCCGGTGATGCTCCCCCGCGAGGGGTGCTACGGCCCAGAACCGCTGCCGGGCTGGTCCCAGTCGTTTTGCTGGACCGACGGCGAGGCCAGCATCTTCCCCCCCAACCCCGGGGGAACCTTCGTCCTGCGCCTGGTCCTGGGAGGCGGCCCCGCCCGAACTACGCCGATCCAGGTCCAGACAGGATCCCTGACCACCTCCTTTTTCGTCACCCCGGAGCCGCGCACCTACGCCCTGCTCGGGCCACCTGCCTCTAGCGAGCGGCTATCTCTGGTGCTCCGTTCGCCCACCTTTCGGGAAAAGGGTCGGGCGCTCGGCGTGATGGTCAGCACCCTGTACCTGTCGGGAGGGGGGAGCACTCCCGCCCACGTCATGCTGGCGCTGATGGCTGCCACCGGCGGGGTCTTTCTCCTGCTGCACCGCGCAAGGGTTCCCCCCCTCCTGGCAGCGGGTATTATCATCCTGCTCCAGGCAAGCGTGTTGCTCTGGCATGCGTCTGGTGGCTGGCGCTATGCCCTGGCTGGCCCGGCGCTGTGGCTGGCCGCGGGAACGAGTCTGGGCGCGGTCATCCTGGGGCAGGTCATCCAGACCATCCCCGCCTCCCCGCT
>DAOTUF010000271.1:0-1901 GCA_034437495.1 Chloroflexaceae bacterium
ACTATAGCGGGCCAGGATATCGCGGATGGCCTCAAACTGCTCATCCTGAAGGAGGATATCGGTTCCCTGGTGCATCTGTCTTGAATGGGCCGCTTCCATCCTCATCCTTATCCTAGGTCCTCTCGCAGAAGCGGGTCTGGAGGGACTGAATGATGCCGTCGGGGGACAGGATTTCATCCACCGCACCCAGTTCCACCGCGGCCCGCGGCATCCCATAAATCGAACAACTGGCTTCATTTTGCGCAATCGTGGAGCCTCCAGCCAGACGGATGCACTGCATCCCGAGCGCCCCATCCCGCCCCATGCCGGTGAGCAGCACGCCGGTGGTCGCGGCTCCAAACACCTTTGCACCGCTCTCCATCGCAATATCTACAGATGGACGCTGGAACGGCGGCTCGGTATCCAGGTGAATGACCCCCCCGGCCTGGACCAGCAGGTGGAAACTGTCCGGTGCGACCAGCACCGTGCTGGCAGCGAGACGGTCTCCCTCTACTGCCAGGCGTACCGGTAGTTGACAATGTCCGGCCAGCCACTCCACCATCCCCGCGCTGAACCCCTCCGCAATATGCTGGACGACCAGCACCGCTGCCCCGAAGGGACCAGGCAACCCCTTCAAGATTTGCTGCACCACCCGCGGCCCGCCGGTCGATGCCCCGATGATGACCAGAGGGAAGGCCATGTCGGTGGGACGACGACGCACCATAGTACCATCGGGTTCTTTTTTTTTCTGCCCATCTAGCTGAGGCGGGGGAGGGATTTCGGGTAACTGCGGATGGTGGGCAGCAGAAGGAGGAGGAGGAGGAGCGACCGGCGGCGACTTCGGGGTCTCCTGCGGCTCTTGCGGGGCCTGGTCTGCCAGGGTTTCTTGTGGCGCTCGTGGTTCTCGCGGCGTGCGCGACCGCTTGACCGTCCAGGCTTCGGCCTCCTCTCTGGAAACCGCTTCCAGGCGGCGGCGTCCGCGCAGGTGTGTCACCACGCGCACCCGCGCCAGGAGCTTGACGCGGCGTATCAGCTCGCTCCGCGCTCGTTCGAGGGCGTAGGGACTGGAGATATCGGGCTTCTCCATCACTTCCAGTGCCCCGGCCCCGAGCATCTTAAACGAAATATCGACATCGTCACGGGCATACAACGCCGTGATTGCCAGCACGGGGGTCGGGTTGAACGCCATCAGCCGCTCGGTCGTTTCCAACCCGTCCATCACCGGCATGCGCACGTCCATCGTGATCACGTCGGGACGGAGTTCTGCCGCCCGGTGCAGCGCCTCGCGCCCATTGGCGGCTTCGCCAACCACCTGAATATCAGGGTCACTTTCCAGCAGGGCCCGGAGCGCACTCCGCAGCAGCGCCGAATCATCAACGATCAAAATCCGCAGCCGTTTGTTCATGGCCTCATACGCACCCGCTTCTGCCTACAGTTCGAGGAGTTGTTTCACCCGATTGGGCAGGTTGAGCAGGTCAATATCTTTGTTCAGGTACTCGTCCACCCCGGCCTCATACGCCGCGCTCTTGTCATCGCTCGAGGTCAGCATAATGATAAGCAGGTCATCGAATTTCGGGTCTTCGCGGAGACGACGGCATACCTCGTACCCATCCATACCCGGCATCTGCACATCCAGCACCATCAGGTCGGGCACATCGCTGGCCACGCAGGTCAATGCGTCCTCGCCGCTGTGGGCCAGGTTCACCGTATAGCCGTACATCTCCAGGCGCATCTTCACAATGTCAGTCACCATCTTACTATCATCTACCACCAGGATTTTTGGTGCCATGCTACGAACCTCATCGCTTTATGTGTCCTATCACCCCGACCGGTGCTCGTTCCACCGGAGAGGCATCGTCTTTCCGTCTCTCGTTCCATTCACCTCTACCATGTCCATGATAAGCATACCATGGGTTCGGCCT
>DAOTUF010000272.1:0-3688 GCA_034437495.1 Chloroflexaceae bacterium
TGGGGGGGGGTTGGGATGATCACGCAAACGACCGCGCCGCCTCCACCGCCACGCGGATGGCGTTCTCTTCGGCCTGCTGGCGGGCCTCCTGCACCACGTGTTCGCTCCGGGCGCGGCCCGCCACCACCGCGCACACGCACGCCGCCGCAAACCCGTACACCCCCCCCATCTTGAGCAGCGTACCGCACTCCATCTCGTAGTTGAGAATGCCCAGGTGCCGGTATTCCTCGGTGATGCCGCGCAGCCAGCGCAGCAGGTGCTTGTTGGCCGAAGACTCAACCCGCTCCTGCCCCTCGTAAAACGTATCGACCGAAGCCGTGACCCCCAGGTGCCAGGGGACGCCCAGAGATTGCGCCGCCTCCACCAGCGCCACAGTCAGGAAGGGGTTGGCCGCCGCGGGATACTCCACCGGGGCAATGTCGCGGGCCGCGCCCTGCCGACAGAGCGCCGCCTGCGTAATCACCACACTCCCCACCTGCACCCCGTCCTGGATAGCCCCGCTCGTCCCCACCCGGATGAGGTGTCGGATACCGACATCCACCAGTTCATTGACCACAATGCTCAACGAGGGGGACCCCATTCCGCTGGTGGCCGAGAGCAGCCGCCGCCCGTCGGGGAGGGTGAGCAGGTAACTGTGCAGGCCGCGGTTTTCCGACAGGGTCTTCTCGCACCGCACCCCGTCGGTGGCTTGGGCAATGCGGGAAGCCCGCTGCGGGTCGCCGGAGAGCAGCGCCAGGGTGGGCAACGGCTCCCCCAGGTCATCCCGACCGAAACCCAGGTGATACTTGCGTTCTGAACCCATCTCTCCTGCCCCCTTTGCTGCGTATCTCCACCCATAATCCTGGGTTTCCACAAGAACAACCCACCCCTTCTGGAAATCCGGGTGGGTCGTTGGTAGTGGGGTACTTTTGACTTCCGGGCCTATTCTAATCCCTTTCCCCCTTTCTTGCAAGGGAAGCAAAAAAATAACGCCTCTTTCGTATGCCAAACTACGTAGACCTACGAATAGCCGTAACCCGTCGGACCTTGCTACGATAGGGGATACGCATGAACGTTTCTTGAACCCGGTCCTTCGTCTTTCTGCCCGAAACGTGAACCCGAAATGTGCGCAATGAACGAAAGAAAGCAGCAAGCCATGGCAACCATGTCGGCAACGACGTCAGTCCTGATGATAGACGCCAACCAGTATTTTTTGCGTATCGCGCTGCACCTGTTCCAGGAGCACTACCGCGAAGAACTGACCGTTGTAGGGGTCGCTCCCGGTGGGAAGGAGGCCCTGGAACAGGCCCGAAAGACCAGGCCGCACATTGTTTTGCTCGACCTTGACCACCACTGCCTGGAAAACCTCCAACTTATTTCCTACCTGCGGGACATTCTGCCCGAATGCGGGATCATTGCCCTGGGGTCCCACGACCTCCGCGACTACTACCAGGCCGCACTGGATGCGGGAGCCAACGTCTTTGTTGCCAAAGCCGACCTGAATACCCGCCTCCTTCCGTCCATTCGGGCGATTATGCGCACGGCAGCGCACCAGCACCGGCACAATGGGAAAGAAGAAGATCCGCACCGGCACAACGGGAAAGGAGAAGATCCGCCGATGTCCCTTCAGTGACGGCTTCCCCCCTCCGTCCGTGCTCCCTACGGACCCACGCCCTCGAAGCGCTGACCGCGGGCTTGAAGCTCCATCGGGAGCAAGCTGTGGTAGAGAAACGCATGGAGCGGGGTGACAACGTTCACCGCCTTCCCCAGGCGCACCACAGCCCCGTTCTGCGCTTCCAACTCCGATGGTCGCCCCTCCATCACGTCGCGCTGCATCGAGAAAGTGCTGTGTGGCTCCATCCGGTCAATGAAGGCCATGGTGCGGTCAAACGTCCCGTCGGGCAGCTTGACCTCGTGCATCCAGGCCACGGCTATCATCTCCTGGATAGCCTGCTCAACCATCTGGCGCGTCTGGGGCAGGCTCCGCACCACGCCCACCGGCATGCGCGTGACCGCACAGATACCGCTGATGGTCGCAATGAAAATGAACTTCTCCCACATCGCCGCCACCGTATCATCGGGGATAGACACCCGCACCCCGGCGCGGAAAAATGCCTGGTAGAGGTGTTCGACCCGCTCGCTGCGGCGGTTGTCCAGTTCGCCAAAAACGACATGCGGCTCGACTCCGGTGTGGCGGATGGTGCCCGGCCCCTCGATGAAGCTGACAATCCAGCACAGCCCCCCCAGGACCGCCCGCTCCCCGATGGCTGCCGCAAGCTGTGCAGGCGCTTCGACCCCGTTTTGCAGCGGAACCACGGCGGTGTGTTCCCCTACTATCGGGTGGAGCGCCCGGGCAACGTCGGGCACCTGCCACGCCTTCACCGCCACCAGGACAACGTCCGCAATGCCCACGTCGGCGGGGGTGTCGGTTGCCTGGACGGGGTGCAGGTTCCAGTCACCCTGGACACTCAACACGCGCAGACCATGGTCTCGCATGGCCTGCAAATGCGCCCCCCGCGCAATGAACGTCACATCCTCCCCGGCCTGCGCCAGCCGCCCGCCAAAGTAGCCCCCCACGCCGCCCGTCCCGAAGATGACGATTCGCATCGTGCTGTTTCCTCCTCGCTTCTTCCTGTGGTTCATCCGGTCAAGTCAGGTGGCGAGTGAACCCCTGCTCAGGCAGGTCGCCTTGCCACCATCGCAAATGTCAGCGGAACCTGTCCCCGTACCTCTGGCCTCAAGGAGGGAAAGCAGTTCCAGTAGGAGTCCGGATATTCGCCCAGGTGCTCCACCACCAGACCCGCCCGCCGAAGTGCCTGAAAAACCGTTGCCAGCGGCCACAACCGCTCATACACGGGGGAGGACTGCCCATCCTGCCCATCCTGCTCGTCCTCTGGGTCCTCTGTGGCTTGCAGCCATCCTATCGTCTGTGCCCCCTCGCAGTGGGCGAAGTAGTTTACCCCCGACCACTCCCAGGTCTCGGCATCGGGGTTGAACAGCCATGCCACCGGGTGCTCATCGAACAGGTGCAGGATTGCGCCGGGCTTCAACAAGCGAAAAACGACCTCCGCCCACCGCTCAAGGTCGTGCAGCCAGCACAGCGCCCCCCGCCCGGTGTAGACCAGGTCGGCGCAGGCTTGCACCTCCGGCGGGGTGTCGAGCACATCGCACCGATACCACACCGCCGGGGACCCCAGGGCCGCGCTCATGCGGCGGGCGTTGGCAATCTGCCTGTCGGAGATATCGATGCCGATGACTTGCCGGACGCCCTCATTCCAGAGCGAGAGCGTATCCTGCCCCGACGCACATTGGAGGTGAACCGCCGTGTCGCACCACGCTCGCAGGTCGCCAAGGTGCTCCCGCTCAATCGGGTGCAGCGTGCTCCCCCCCCCACGCAGAAAGGCGATAGCTTCGTCCAGCGTGCGGGTATACCAGGCCGCGCCCCGGTTCCACCCGGCGCGGTTGGCTGCGTGGCGTTCCCGGACTTCCTGCTGGTCTCGTGCTGGCAGGCACGCCCGAAACTGGGTTCCCAGGGCAAAGGTATCATCTTGCTCTTTCATAGAAATGGCAGCGCAGGACACCACCTGCTTGAGCGGGTGGAGGAAGCGCTGCCGTCCTCTTTCTTTTCTCCAAACGTTCCACCATGTCGTCCTGTGCTGGTTTTTTCCCTTACGGCGGGAAAACCAGCAAACCCACTCGCCTTGTGGCG
>DAOTUF010000273.1:0-6875 GCA_034437495.1 Chloroflexaceae bacterium
CAATATTCAATCAGGCGGAGGATTTTCTCCCCCTTCGACAACCCCCGCGAAAACTGCCCATACACGTCGGGGAAGTGGTGGAAGCACAGATTATCAATCTCCTCGTCGCTCAGGGCGTTCAGGAGCTTCCCCAGGCGCAGGGTGGGCGGGTCGGCAGTGGTCATGGGCGGTTCCCCCAGGTTGGCAAATCTATGCTACAATAGGCGTATCTAAAGCACCTTGTATAGAGGTAGTATTCCCCATCCGTCAACCACCGTTGCGGGTGGGATTTTCATTGATACCATCGCGTGACAGTATACCACAATTCTGGGGGTACGCCCCCCCAGACCGGAGAACCCGACAGCCCCCCCTTGACATTTCCCGAGAAACTTTGTACGATAAACATAATTCGGACAACCCGAAGGGGGAAGGTCAGCAGAGCCTTCGACAGCCCATCACGAAACAGACAGAAACAGGCAGCGAAACGCGCCGGGGAGCCATTCCCCGGCGCGTTTTGCGGTGTGGCGGTGAGGAACTATGGCAGAGTTTATCGAGATGAGCAAGGGACCTGGTGGCATTGCCGTCGTCATCCTGGCCTTTCTCTTTGGGCGCGTCTGGCCCTGGCTCACCAGGACCCTGAGCACCCGCGAGACCCGCGAGTTTGAACTGGAAAAAGCCGAGCGCGAAGCCGACCGCCAGGAGCGGGCGCGGATGCACACCATCCTCGACGGCTACGCCCAGGCCCTCCAGCACCTCAATCTGGGGGTGAACCGCCTGGTCGAACGCCTTGAGCACACCCTACGGGCCGAGGCCGAAGAGCGCCAGACCCTCCGCGACGAGCGCCTCCAGATGACCGCGGTGCTCGACAAATTCGCTGCCCGCCTGGGCGACCTGGGCACAGCGCTCACCACCATCGCCACCCGGCTCGAACACCTGGAACGGCACGCTGATGTCACCGACCGCAATCTGGCGGTCATCGCGGATTACTGCGCAGTCAACCGCCGGCCCCCGGCCAACGGGGTCGCGCCAGATGTCGCTGAGAGAAATGAGGTATAACATGGCAAAGCCAGTGCTCAAAATTGAGTACCTGCCACTCACCACGATGCTGCGGGCACCCCGCAACCCCAAGCACCACCACCTTGACGGAATTGAAGCCAGCATTCAGGAACACGGCTTCACGCAGCCCCTGGTGCTCGATGAGCGAACCGGGCGGATTGTTGAAGGCCACGGACGGCTTGACGCCCTGCTTCGTATGAAGCAGACTGGCGCACCGCTTCCGCTGCGGGTTGTGGAGCAGAAAGGCGATTGGTACGTCCCCGTTGTGCGTGGGGTGTCCTTTGAAACCGATGAGCAGGCCGAAAAATACCTGCTCGGAGCCAACCAACTGGTCGTCGCCGGGGGATGGGATGACCGGCATCTGACGGCGATGCTGCGCGACCTGGCGGCAGCCGGGGAAAACCTTGCCAGCACCGGCTTCGACCAGGCCACGCTGGACGCCCTGGTCACTGATTTTCAGCAGGCGCAGACAGCGCCCCCCACGGTTCCAGAACCGCCAGCGCCCGTGCCAGTGCCAACGGCTCCGCCAGCGCCAGCGCCGACGGCTCCGCCAGCGCCAGCGCCAGTGACATCCACCGGCACCCCCGCGCCGGCCCCCATTGCTGACACGGAGCAGGACCTGCCCGCCATCCCGTCCCCGACCCCGGCGACGTGTTCAGCAGAAGAAGCGGGGATTCTGGACCCGCTGAATCGTGAGTTGTCGAAAGGGGTCGTTGACGCCTCGCTCCCGGTCCTGCGCTTTATGCGCTACACCATCCCGCTGACAACCGAAGAGTCCGCGTGGCTGGAGCAAGAGACGGAAGCCTGGGTGCAAATGAGCGGTGCTTTGTACGGGTTTGTGCAGCACCTTCGTTCCCGAACGGAGACCCCATGTTCCACCTGAACTATCCCATCCACAACCTGCATCCAGCCCCGTACAACCCGCGGTTCATTGACGACGCCGCGTTTCAGTCGCTCTGCGAGAGCATCAGGGCATTCGGCATGCTCAAGCCCATCATCGTGGCCGAGGATGGAACGATTGTCGCCGGGCACCAGCGGCTCCGTGCGGTCCAGGCGATGGGCATGACCGAGGTGCCGGTGTATGTGGTGAAGGACCTCACGAAAGCGATGGAGATGCTGTTCAACCAGCTTCACAACGGCACCGACCTGGACACCGGGGATGAGCATGTGCGCGTGCCTCCTTCTGAAACGGCAGGCTATCACGATGTGGCCCCGCAGGACATCACAGGCAACCTCCAGGCATCGGGCGCTCCCGTCCGGACAGAGATCTTCAAACTCCTGATTAGCCACGGCCCCTGGGGAGGCATCGTCGCCAATCAATCTGGAACCTGCCTGAGTGGGGCGCAGTATGCCATCTGCTGCAAACATCTCGGCATGCCGTGTCGAACCTACTATGTACCGGATGCTGACACGCAGCGGGTGCGGGCACTGTTTCAGAAATCCTATGGGCAGTTCTATTACGCAAAGCTCCCGAAGACAACGTATGCCCAGACCTTTGCCCAACCGTACCGCTGCCGCAACGATGCCGCGGGGCAGAAAAGCACGGCCAAAAAGTCGAGTTGGGACCTGCGCATTCTCCCTGAATGGCAGCCGGGGGAGCGTATCCTGGATTTTGGCTGCGGCCAGGCCGACTACATCAAGAAATTCCGTCGTGAGCGCCCCGACCTCCCCATCTGGGGGGGTGGAGTTCTTTTTTCGCAATGGCGACCTGCTGGACACCCAGGCCACCCATCGAATGTGTGATGCGATCTTCGAGGAAATCACCGCCAACGGGCTGTTCGACATCGTGGTTGCCGACTACGTGATCAACAGTGTGGATAGCGTCCAGGCGGAGGAAAGCGTGATCGCCTGCCTCAATGCGTTCTGCAAGCCAGGCGGCAAGGTGTATTTCTCCGGTCGCCGCCGTGACTTCGTAGAAAAGCACCTCTATACGAAAACCCACCGAAGGCGCTCCCTGAGCCTGGAGTTTCTCGACCAGTATGGGTTCCGAGCTGCCCTTTACAAGGGCAACTGGCTCTACCAGCTTTTCCACACCAGGGCGCAGGCGTGCAAACTGGCAGAGCGGTTCATCGCCACCAGGGGCAACTACCGCTATCAGAACCACTCCGCGCACCAGTTCAACCTCCGTTGCGTGAAATCGGTGGTCCTTCCTGATGCGGTCATCGAAGATGCCCTGCGCTTTGAGTTTGACCTGATGTGGCCCGACGGGAAATCAGTGGGGAAAGCGGAGGAAGCCGTCGCTGCCTGGCGTGCTGCCCGCCAGATACCTGAGCGCAGGTACGGAAGGGGCAGCGTGACTGTGTAGAGGTGCGGAAGGTGCCAGCCCGACAAAAGAAAGAAAGCACTCGTTCGCTGGATGCCTTCGAGCAATACTATCAGTTGGGCGACCAGCGCAGTTTGAGCCGCCTGGCGGAAATCACCAGCATCCCCCGCAACACGCTGGAGCGCTGGTCGGTCAGCTTCGACTGGCAAGCCCGCATCCTGGCCCGCAAGAACGAAGAAATCGCCGCAGCCCGCGCCGCAGCCCGCAAAGAGGCCGCCACGCTGGCCCGCCGGCGGCTCCGCAACGCCCATCTGCTCCAGGAGGCCGGGCTGGCGCTCATCTCCAAAGCCAACATCACTGGAATAGAGGCTGAGGACGCCCGAAAAGCGCTCCAAACGGCCCTCTCAATGATTACCGAGGGGATGAAGTATGAGCGCCTGGAAACAGGGGAAGCGACCGACGCCGTGCGGCTCGTCCCCCCGAAGCCGATTGAGGCAATGACCGACGACGAACTGGCGGCATTTCTCCAGGAGATTGACGCCGCAGAAGGATAACCAATGTACGAATCTCGCATAACCCGCACGGAGCGGGTAGACCCCAACACCTTGCTGGCACACCCGGACAACTACGTCGTGCATACCGAGGAGCAGGAAGCCGCTATGCTGGCCGTCATCACGCAGGTTGGCATCACCGAGCCAATCCTGGTGAGCGAAGCATCAGGCCGCATCATTGACGGACACATGCGCGTGGCGCTGGCGGTTCGCCACAGCATCCCGACGATACCCGTGAGCTATGTGCAGCTTACCGAGGAGGAGGAGCGGAAAGCCCTGCTCTATCTGAAGCGCACAACCGGGATGGCCCGCTTTGACCTGGTGCATCTGGATGAGGTATTGTCCTCCCTCCAGGTCGCTGATGACGCCCTGACCGGCCTGGTGTCGGCGTTCGAGAAGGAATCGGGACTGCTGGCAAAGCGGGAACGGGAGAAGCCGCGTCCGCACGTCGAATACGCGGCCATCAGCATCGGCCCCCTGACCTTCCAGGTGTCGTGGGCCGCCTACGCTCACTGGCGAGGCCAACTGCACGCCCAATATCGCACGCGCCACGACACGATCAACTATATCATTCGGCAGCGGCTCGGCCTGCTGACGGAGGAAGAGAGGCAGCAAAGTGAACTGGCGTAACCGCATCGTGGGGCACGAAGAGGTTGACCCCCTCACGCTCACGCCCCATCCCCAGAATATCTACCTCCATCCGATGCCGCAGCGCAAAGCGGTCACGGCCTCGCTTGGAGAAATCGGCCAGGTCCGCACCATTGTCGCCAATCAGCGCACGCGCCATATCCTGAACGGCCACCTGCGGGTAGAGATTGCCATCGCAGAGAACATCCCAACCGTTCCCGTGACCTGGATCGATGTGACCGAGGACGAGGAACGGGTTATCCTGGTCTTCTTCGACCGCATTGGGGAGCAGGCCACGATAGAGACAAATCGTCTGACCGACCTCTTGCAAGAAGTGTTCCCTGACCATTCGACCCTTCAGGGGATGCTGGATGACTGGGCCGCCCAGTTTGAAACCTACGAAGAGCCGTTCATGGCACTCCCCGACATCCCTGCGGAGCCAGCATTCCTGGGCGAATCCCTGGAAATGCTTCAGGACGACCCTGCGGAACCAGCATCCCCGTTGCCGGTCGCCCCTCCTCTGGAAGTGCGCCAGGACGACCCTGCGGAGCCACGCCTGGTCGAACCTGCGGAGCCAGCGTCTCCCTCGCCTGCCGCTATCCCCCTGGAGGTGCGCCAGGACGACCCACGTCAGGACGACCCACGTCAGGACGACCCTGCGGGGCCACGTCAGGACGACCCTGCGGAGCCACGCCAGGACGACCCTGCGGAGCCAGCGTCTCCCTCGCCTGCCGCTATCCCCCTGGAAGTGCGCCAGGACGACCCACGTCAGGACGACCCTGCCGCTATCCCCCTGGAGGTGCGCCAGGACAAACCCGCGGAACTGGAGCCAGTCCCCCAGGCCGTCAGTCCCGTCAGCCCCGTCAGTCCCGTCGCGACTGAGGCTGCTTCGTCACCGGCCCCCGCAGCTGCGCCGTCGAAGAAGCCAAAGCCACCAGTGGCGAAAATAACCATCGGAGAGTATGAACAGGAGCTTCCGCTGGAGCTGTTCACCCCCTGGTACGAACTGCTTCAAGCTGAAGCGAATGGCGACCCAAACGTGATGATCCAACTCATCCGCTCCCGCCTGGAAATGCCACCAGACCCGCCGACGACCACGACCTGATCGCCCCCGTCTGTTCGCTCCTTTGTTCGCTGGCGACCCTCCCCTGGGGGGTCGCCAGTTGCGTTCTACGGCTTCCCAGTGGCAAATTCGAACTTGACTGATAATGGGGGTTATGCTATGATTGAAGCATAAGTTAAGGCGACCGGGAGGAGAAGAAAGGGAACAGAAAAATGCAAACCACCGTTGTTTTCAGCCACGCGGACATCCAGGTTTCGATGGTCAAAGGCAAAAACCCCCGCTTTGACCTGCTTCGAGGCGGCGAGGTGGTGGAGACCCATCCGGCCACCCGTCAGTGGCGGAGTGAGCAGACGCAGATGATTGAAAAGGCCCGCAGCCTGGCAGGGCTTCCGCCCGTCGAGGCGGCGCGTCCCCAGAAACCGACGGCGGCGCAGCCCCAGTCCTCCGGGGTGGTGGCGATCTACGCGAAAAGGGAGCGGGACGCAGAAGACTGGACGTTCACTGCGGAGCAGGAACGAAGAACCGTCACCGTCCTCGATCTCGCGCATATGATTGCGGAAAACCTGACCTTCGATAACCCGACGCTTCCGCATAATCGCGCTTTCGCTGAGGCAAAGGAGCAGGCAAAAGCTGCTGCTGCCGCCGGCAAAACCGCATTCAATCAACTCGTCGCCCGCGAAAAGGCCAGAATGTACGAAAACGAGCGCGAACCTGCGAAAGTTCGCGCTCTTTGAAGAGAGAGGAAAGAAGGCATTGACCAGCATCACCAAAACGGCAAAGACCATTCTGACCCCCCAGACGGGGGGATTTCTCGCCCAGGAGCCATACCCCTTCACGCATGCCCTCAGTCCCTATATCGGATGTGGCCTGGGGGGTGGCTCGTGTGGCTCGTACTGCTACGCGCAGCACCTCCCCGCGTGGCTCTATGGGAGACCATCAGGCGCAGCGTGGGGAGAGGCGATCATCGTCAAGGAGAATGCGCCCGACCTGCTTGAAGCCTACCTGCGGCGCAGCAGCCGGGCGCAGCGGCAGGCGCTCCGCATCTATATGTCCAGCAGCACCGACCCGTACCAGGAGGCGGAGAAGGAATGGCGTATCACCCGCCGTCTCCTGAGCCTCTTCGCCAGGTATGACGACCTGGACCTGCTGGTCGTCCGCACCCGCAGTCCCCTGGCCGAGCGCGACTATGAGATTATGAAAGAAATCCCATACCTGTGGCTCGGCGTGACGGTCGAGACCGACAACCAGCGGACCATCACCAGGCTCGGCGGGGGGCCGTCCGTCACCCGCCGAATGCGAATGGTCGAAAAGGCGGCAGCCATGGGGATCAACACCG
>DAOTUF010000274.1:0-4829 GCA_034437495.1 Chloroflexaceae bacterium
TCCAGGCAAAGCGGGCATTGCCTGCAGCCTGCCGAAAATACGGCTCCTGCTCAGGGGCCGGGTTCAGTCGGATCTTGTGTGCTCGTTGGATGGTGCGCATTCTGAGTACTCCTGTTCACTTTCGGGTAGGTTTGGCCCATCTAGCTCTACCTCCTTATCTTTCATCTGTATCTTTATCATCTTTCGGTAGCGGTTCAATCTTCATGATGCCTGGCATCATACCGGAGGGGCCGCAAGATGCGTGCCAGCGTGGAGCAGGGGAAGGCGGGAGGGTTATTCTGTCGGGGAGGGGGAATGCTCGTCGCTGCTGGATGGCGGCCCCGCCACCGCCACGACGTAGTGCTCGGTTGAGAGGTAGGTACGGGCCGTCGCTATAATCTCTTCGCGGCTCACGCGGTTGATGATATCGGGGAAGCGCTCAACGAAGTCGAGTCCCAGACCATAGATTTCCAGGTCGAGCAGGGCAGAAGCCAGTCCCGCGTTGGATTCTAGCACCAGCACCATGCTGCCCGTGAGGTAGGCACGAGCGTCGGACAATTCTTCGCTGGTCGGGCCTTCGCGTTTGAACTGCTCAATCTCGTCAAGAATAGCCTGGATAGCCTGCTCCACGCTGGACGGGTTGACCCCGGCGGCAGCGACCCACGGCCCCGCCCCCAACCCCGCCTGGAGGCTGCTGGATACGTGATAGGCCAACCCCTGTTTTTCGCGTACGTTGTCCCCGAGCCTGCCAAATAACCCGAGCTGCCCCAGAATCAGGTTCCCCACCAGGAACGCATAGTAATCGGGGTCGGTCCGTCTGATGCCGTGGACGCCCATCAGGATGTCGGACTGGACCTTGCCCGGGATGGTGATATTGCACCGCTCTACGCCGGTGAGTGGGGGCACCTCCGGGAGGGAGACGGAGAGGGGAAGACTGGTCCGGGGAGGATTCCAATCCCCGAAAACCCGTGCTACTGCTTCGACCACAGCTTCTGGCTGTACGTCGCCAGCGATGGCGATGGAGGTCGCGGCGGGGTGGTAGTGCTGGTGGAAGGCGACCATATCATCCCGGGAGATGTTCTGGATGGTTTCGATGGTTCCGAAGGCCATCCGGCTGTAGGGGTGGTCGGGGGGGTAGAGCAAGCTGCGCAGGGCGCGGGAGGCCCGCATACCCGTGTCCTCCTCATACTCCCGCAGGTCGATGAGGAGTTGATTGCGGAGCTTTTCCATCTCCGCCTCGGGGAAGGTGGGGTATCTCAGCATATCGGCCAGGATGTCCAGCATGAGCGGCAGGTCTTCGCTCAGGGCCTTCCCGTAGAACCCGCTGAGGTGGTTGCCGGCGTCGGCTCCGATGCTGCACCCGCGTTCCTCCGTTTCCGTGATGATAGCTTGAAAGGTGCGGCTGCGGGTGCCGCGGATGAGCGCCGAGGCGGTGAAGTCGGCCAACCCGGAGCGGTCGGCGGTCTCGTGGATAGCGCCCATGCGGATTTCCCCGCGCAGACTGACGGTGGGACTGGAGGGATTGTTCAGGACCAGCACGACCATCCCATTCGGGAGGGTCTGGCGGGTCGCGCTGGAAAGGCCACCGTTCGGACCCGAATGGTTCAGGCTGGAGAGGGGGGGAAGGGTGGGATATCCCATCATAACGTGCTGTTCTCACTTTCTCAGGCTCATCGAGCTTCGCTCAGTCGGGGATAAAGTGTCCGATAGTGCAGCGGCGCGGGGTGAGGTAGGTCTGCGCCACGCGCTGGACCTCTTCCGGGCGCACCGCCGTCAGTTCATCGAGCAGCGTTTCCGTTCGCCCAAAGTGGTCCAGCATCTCCCACATGCCAAGGATCATGGCCTGTCTGGTGACGCGCTCACCCCCATAGGCAATCTGGGCCCGCACCTGCTTGACCACCCGGGCCAGTTCGGTTTGGCTCACCCCGTCCTGCTGGATTTTTTCGATTTCATACACCAGGGCTGCTTCGACCTCCTCAACCCCCCGGTCCAGGCTCACCGTTGCGGAGAGTTCGAACAATGAGGGGTCGTAGGAGGGGTGAACGTAGCTCCCCGCACTGCTTGCCAGTTCGGTTTCGACCAGCGATTGGTAGAGGCGGGCGCTGCGGTCGGTCTGGACTTCCTTGCCAAAGGTGAGCGACCGTGCGCCACCAAGCACGGCATCGAGCACGGTCACGGCGGCAAAGTCGGGGTGGCGGCAGTCCGGGACCAGGTAGCCCATCTGGAGATAGGCGGCAGGACCGGGGCGGCGGATCGTCACCTGCCGTTCGCCCTGTGGCTCTGGTTCGACGGCGTGGGGTCGGGGGACGGGTGGGCCGCCCGGCAGGTCGGCAAAGAAGTGTTCAACCCGGCGCAGCAGCGCTTCGGTCTGGAAATCGCCCACTACCACCAGCACGGCGTTGTTAGGCATATAGTAGGTCTGGTAGTAGGCATAGAGGTCGTCGCGGGTCATGGCTCGCAGGTCGGCTTCATAGCCAATGACCGGGTGGTGGTAGGGGTGGGCAGTGAAGGCGGCGGCGCGGACAGCGTCGTCGAGCCAGGTCCACGGTTCGTTGGATTGTTCGTCCAGTTCCGACAGTATGACGGTTCGCTCCCGCTCCACTTCTTCTGGCGCAAAGGTCGCGTTCATCATCCGGTCCGATTCGATGTGCAGGGCGAGGTCCAGTCGGTCGGCGGGCAGGGTCTCGTAGTAGGCGGTGAAGTCGTTGGCGGTGAAGCCGTTGAAGATGCCTCCATTGCGGGCAATCAACCGGTCGGGCAGGCCGGCGGGCATCTCGGGGGTCCCTTTGAACAGCATATGCTCAACCCAATGGCTGATACCGGTGCGTCCGCTGATTTCATTGCGGGAGCCAACACGGTACCAGATCCAGCAGGTGGCGACGGGAGCGCTGTGGACCTCTCGGGTCAGCACGAGCAAGTTATTGGGCAGGGTGTGGGAGCGGGTCTGGTGAGCCGTCATGCAGTGCGATCTTCCTGGGTTCTGGTCTGGTTCTCAACAGCACACGTTGTGCAGCCCCCATTATACCTGAAGTTTCAGGGAATGGTGACAGCAGGGTGTCCGTTCATGCTCGGTACTCGCTGCATTTTGACCCACGTGCCGAAGCAGTGCGGGTTGGAGCGTATCAGGTCATCGCTGCTGCGAAAGCTCTGGATGACCAGGGGGGTTCCCAGGGAGCCAAGCGCCACAATCGGCCCCGTGACCATGAAGGTGTAGCGACCGGTGCGTTTGGGGTCGGGCAGGGAGCAGTAGCGGGCAAACCCCTCCTTGCCCAGTTCCGTTTCGACAAATTCGCGGTCGGCCCCGACTTTGAACCCCTGCCCGAAGATTTTGACCTGAAGCTGGCGCAGGATGGTCTTGTCGAAGTCGTGGAGCGTCTGGGTGATGAAGAACCAGCCCACGCCGTATTTGCCCGTCATGCGGACGCTCTGCGCCAGGAGCGTGCGGGTGCGCGAGCCATCGTTATTTTCGCTGGCGTGCTCACCCGCAAAGAGGTGCGCTTCATCCAGCACGACCAGGGCGTTGCTGGTCTGCCCCTGGTGGAAGCCGCGATGAATGACGTGGCGCAGGCGGGTGAGGATTTCATTCAGCAGGAAGTGGGGCACGGAGTCGCTGCCGTGTTCCTGCGAGAAGGAGAGCACGACCACGGCGCGGTCGGTCAGCACCCGCTGGATGAGCAGCGAGAGCGGCACCCGCTGGCCATCGGTGCGGAAGGCGGCAAGGCTCTGAAGCCATACCCGCTTGAGTTGCTCCCGGTCGAGGTCGAAGCGGGCCAGCACATCCATGGCCCGCTGGCCTTCGCCCGGGGTGGTGCCGGGCCGCGAGGCATAGATAACATCGGCAAAGCGGGCCAGTTCTCTGACCAGGGTCGTCAGGTCGCTGGTGCGCAGGTCGCGGATGGGACGGCGCTTCCCTTCGGCGTCGGTCAGGTCGCTCAGGAGGGTGGCGAGGCGTTCGCTGGCCTCGCGCTCCTTCCCGGCTCCTTTGAAGCCCAGGCTGTGGAAGAACCCGCCCCGTCGCAGCATCTCCGTAAAGGCTTCGGCTCCCTCCAGGGCTACTTCGTCGGTGTTGGTAATGACCACCTCGCGGGGGGTGTTGAGCGACTCGAGCAATCGTTTGATGCTGAAGTCCACGCGATGGTCGCCGGCGGCGAAGCGGTCGCGGCCAAACTCGCCCTGCGGGTCGAGCACCAGCAGCCCCATCTTCGGGTTGGCCGCAAACCCGGCCAGCAGCTGCGCCGCAAAGATGCTCTTGCCGCTGCGGGTCTGCCCGAAAATCCCCATCATCACGGCCTCCCCGAACCCCCCTTCTTCGGTTCGACCGAAGTCGCGCAGGGTGAGGGGAACTGGCAGCCCGTCCCCGGGCGACTGGCCGGAATAAAAAATACCTGGTTCGGTGTGGACCAGGTCTTGCAGGGAGAGGGCATCGGCAGGAAAGACGGGGGTGCCGCTCGGGGGGGGGGTGCAGAGGGTCGTTCGCCGCCTGACCCGGTTGTCGTCATCGAGCAAGAAGACGCCGAGCGCGGTGAGTTGGGCGCTGATGAGGTCGCTGTCACCGCTCAGGGCCGGGAGCGCTCCGTGGTGTTTGATAACGGCCCGGATGACGGGGTCTTCGTGCCAGCGGTTGCGCGTCACGATGCCCCCAAGCTGGCAGAGGGCGCGTTTGCGGTAGACCTTTCCATTGAACCGTTCGAACACTTCGAAGATGACCCAGGCATGGTCCAATGCCCGGTCGCGGGCCGTTTCCAGGATATCCACCGTGAAGGTGGTGGTACTGTTCGGTGATCCGATAATCGCTATTGGTTGCATAAGAGTTCCGCACGGAGTTGCTGAACCGACATGCTGATTATAGC
>DAOTUF010000275.1:0-10573 GCA_034437495.1 Chloroflexaceae bacterium
GAGAAGGATTATCAGCGGTAGCGGGAAGGGAAGGGTCCGGGGTTGCTGGCGCTTCGGGAGATGCAACGAGGGGAGGGACGACCGGCGTGGCCAGAGGTTCCCCCCCGCACGCAGCCAGCAGCAGGAGTAGCAGTACCGGAACAAGTCTGAAAGGGCACAGGCACCGGTTCATTCAGATGGCTCTTTCTCCAGCGTCCTCCAGGGCGAGGGTCGCTCTTGCAAACACGGCACGCTCCACGTATCATCCCGCATTGAGCGGATGGCCTGAACGACCGCAGACGCGCCCGAGAGGGTGGTCACGCATGGGACACCATAGGTCAGCGCCGTCCGACGGATGGAGCGCTCATCGAAGAAGCTGGTCTTCCCCAGAGGGGTATTGACAATCAGGGCAATCTCGCTGTTCTTGAGGTAGTCTACGACGTGGGGGCGACCTTCGTTGACCTTGTAGATGGAGGTAACGTCCAACCCCGCCGCTCGCAGCGTCAGGGCCGTGCCGCTGGTGGCCAGCAGGGTGAACCCCAGGCTGGCGAGTTCGCGGGCAATGGGGATGAGGTTGGCCTTGTCGTTGTCGTTGACGCTGAGAAAGGCGCTGCCGCCTGTGGGCAGGAAGTGGCGGCACCCCAACTGGGCTTTGGCAAAGGCTTCCCCGAAGGTTGCCCCGCTCCCCATCGCCTCGCCCGTAGACTTCATCTCCGGGCCGAGCAGGGTGTCTACCCCGGGGAACCGCGCCCACGGCAGGATGACCTCCTTCACATGGTACATCGGGGAGGGTGGCGGGAGGGCAGTATGGTGCGCCCGGGAGTGGGCTTCCCATTCCGCCAGATTCAGGCCACGAGCAGCAACCTGAACGGCAATCTGTGCCCACGGGACCCCGGTGGCCTTGGCCACGAAGGGGACGGTCCGGCTGGCGCGGGGGTTGACCTCCAGCACATAGACGACCTCATCTTTCATGGCATACTGAATGTTGATGAGACCGACCACCCCCAACGCCTGCGCCAGCCGGACGGTGTAGTCGCGCATGGTTTCGAGGTGGCGCGGAGCGACCATGTAGGGAGGGATAACGCACGCACTGTCGCCGCTGTGAACCCCGGCCTGCTCAATCTGTTCCATGATACCGGCTATCATGACCGTCTGCCCATCGCTCACCGCGTCAACGTCCATTTCAAAGGCGTCTTCCAGGAAGCAGTCTATCAGGACCGGGTGCTCGGGCGAGGCGTCCACGGCTTCGCGCATATACCGTTCGAGGCTGGCATCATCGTAGACAATCGCCATTGCCCGCCCCCCTAGCACATACGACGGGCGCACGACTACCGGGTAGCCGATGGTGCGGGCCACGGTGAGCGCCTCATCCCACGAGGTGGCGCTGCCGTGCTGCGGGGAGGGGATTTCCAGGCTTTTGAGCAAGGCCCCGAAGCGGTCGCGGTCTTCTGCCAGGTCGATGGCCTCGGGGGAGGTACCCCAGATGGGCACCTGCATCTGTTCGAGGGCGCGGGCCAGTTTGAGGGGGGTCTGCCCGCCAAACTGGATGAGCACCCCGTCTGGCCGTTCCACATCCACGACATTGAGCACGTCCTCCAGCGTGAGCGGCTCGAAGTAGAGACGGTCGGCGGTGTCGTAGTCGGTCGAGACGGTTTCGGGGTTGCAGTTGACCATGATGGTCTCGTAGTCAAGCTTGCGCAGGCCAAACACGGCGTGGCAGCAGCAGTAGTCAAATTCGATGCCCTGCCCGATGCGGTTGGGGCCGCTCCCCAGGATGATGACCTTGCGGCGGTCGGTCGGTTCGGCTTCGTCCTCGCTCTCGTAGGAAGAGTAGAGGTAGGGCGTATAGGCGGGAAACTCGGCGGCGCAGGTGTCCACGCGGTGGAAGGTCGGGACAATGCCAAGGGCTTTGCGCTTCTCGCGGACGGCCAACTCTGCCGACAGTCGCCCTCCCACGACCGGGGGGGATTGCTGCGACCCGGGTCGGGGTTGGGGTTGGAGGAGGTGGGCAAGCTGAGCATCACTGTAGCCCATCCGCTTGGCCTGCCGCAGCAGGTCGGGGGGGAGGGTGTCCAGCGAGAAGGCGCGAATACGCCCCTCCAGGTTGACCAGGCTCTCGAACTGGTGGAGGAACCAGGGGTCAATGTGGGTGAGGGCGGCTATCTGGCTAACGCTCATGCCACTCTGGAGGGCATAGCGAACGTAGAAGTAGCGTTCGGGGGTGGGGGTGATGAGCCGCTCACGCAGTCGCTCCGGGTCGATGCGGTCTTTGCCATCTGCCCCCCATCCGTCGCGGCCCTGCTCCAGCGACCGCCACGCCTTCTGGAAAGCTTCGGCAAAGGTGCGACCGATAGCCATCACCTCGCCCACGCTGCGCATCTGGGTGCCGAGGGTCGGGTCGGACTCCGCGAACTTTTCGAAGGTCCAGCGCGGTATCTTGACCACCACGTAGTCAAGGGTCGGTTCGAAGCTCGCCGGGGTTTCGCGGGTGATATCGTTGGGCAGTTCATCAAGGGTGTAGCCCACGGCAAGCTTGGCGGCAATGCGGGCGATGGGGAAGCCAGTTGCTTTGCTGGCCAGGGCGCTGCTGCGGCTCACGCGGGGGTTCATCTCAATGACGGAGATGCGCCCGTTGTGCGGGTGAACCGCAAACTGCACGTTGCTCCCCCCCGTTTCGACGCCGACGGCCCGCAGCACCGCAAGCCCCATATCGCGCATGCGCTGGTATTCGCGGTCGGTCAGCGTCATGGCGGGGGCCACGGTGATGCTGTCGCCGGTGTGGACACCCATGGGGTCCACGTTCTCAATGCTGCATATGATTACCCCGTTGTCGGCGCGGTCGCGCATGACTTCGAGTTCGAATTCCTTCCACCCGAGCACGCTTTCTTCCACGAGTATCTGATGGGTGGGCGAGATATCGAGCGCCTTTTCGACCATCTCGCCAAACTCTTCGATGTTGTAGGCGGTGCCGCCCCCTTCGCCACCCAGGGTGAACGAAGGGCGGATGATGGCGGGGAAACCCGTTTCGCCTACTACGGCGATGGCTTCGTCCAGCGAGTGGGCAATGCCGCTGCGGGGCACTTCCAGGCCAATTTCGAGCATCCGCTGCTTGAAGCGCAGGCGGTCTTCGGCAATGTGGACGGCCTCTGCCGAAGCCCCGATCAGTTCGACACCGTAGTGCTCCAGCACCCCGGCCTGGTGCAGGTCCACCGCCAGGTTCAGCCCGGTCTGCCCCCCGACGGTGGGGAGCAGCGCGTCGGGACGCTCCTTCGCAATAATGCGCTCCAGACTTTCGACGGTGAGCGGTTCGATATACGTGGCGTCGGCCAACTCCGGGTCGGTCATGATGGTCGCCGGGTTGGAGTTGACCAGGATAACGCGGTAGTGTTCTTCGCGCAGGGCTTTGCACGCCTGGGTGCCCGAATAGTCAAACTCGCACGCCTGGCCGATGACAATCGGGCCGGAGCCGGGTATCAAGATTGAGCGGATATCGGTTCGTCTGGGCATACGGGGTAGTCTCTCCTTCGTGTCTGCGGGTCTGGTTCATCTTTCTTGCGGCCCTCGCCGCCCGGATTTTGCGGGCCCCTTCCTGGTCGTCCTGGTCTTTGTCTTGGTCCTGGTCCTGGTCTGTCTGGGTACCTCTCCGCGTTTCTGCTCCTGGTCGGGTGGTCGGTCGGCTTCTTCCGCAGTGGCGGGGCCGGTCTCGGGCAGCGAAGCCAGGTGTTGGCGAATGGTCTGGGTGCGCGGGTGGCTGGCTCCGAACACGCGCCGGTGGAGGGCAAGCGAGCGCTCAAAGTGGTGGCGAGCCGCGGGGTAGTCCTGCTGCTCCATGAGCACCACCGCCAGGTTCAACAGGCTGATGGCATAGTTCACTTCGTCAGCTTCGGGGGTGATGAGCAGTACCTCCTCAAGATACCGCCGGGCAGCGGGGTGGTCGCCCCGGGTCCGGGCAATCTGGCCGAGCAGCGTGAGGGCCATCCCCTGGTGCTTTTCCTCGTGGGCTATCTGAAAGTGCAGCAGCGCCGCTTCTCCATATTCAACGGCCTGCTCATACCCGGCCCGGATGTAGTCCACCAACCCCAGGTAATAGTTTGCCAACCCCAGGAGCAGGCTGTTCTCGCGGAAGAGGCTCAGTGCTCGCACCAACCCCGCCCGGACCTTGTCGTGGTAGCCCTGCTCAATCAGGGGTCGGGCCATCATCGTCAGGCAGGTTTCGAGCAGGGGCGGATCATCAGTGGCGGCCTCCCAGGTACGGAGCATCTGCTGCCAGTTGTCCGGGTGCTCCCGCCAGCGGGCAAATGCCCCGGCGTTGTCAGGCTTGAGCAGGTCAAGATGGTAGACCATCAGCCGACGGTGGGCACTGCGGACCTCGCTGTAGAAACGCTTTTCGGCTTCGGCCCACTCGCACAGCATACGGTGGATGCACAGCCGTCCGTCTTCGGTTTCGTGCAGAAGGTTGCGTTCGACCAGCAGCGCGAGAGAGCGTTCGTCGGTTGGCTCGGCCACGGCGTGGGCCGTGGCGTGGTCGACGCTCAGCGGGTCGGGCGGGAGCGCCGCCAGCCGAATCGCGTCCACCTGCATATGACGGGGGAGCGTCTCCACGCTCAGGTCCAGCACGACCTTCGGGGGGAGCGGCCTGGGGGGGACAGGTTTCCCGAACAGACCGGCGAGGAAGCCCCGTCGGGCAACCCGCCCGGCCTGTTCAATCGGGGCGGTGGGCAGACTGAGCCGCTTTGCCGCCTCCTTGAGGTCCTCAATGGCCCGGGCAAACCACGCTTCCTGCGTGGTCGGGCGCTGGTGACACAGGTAGCCCCCCATCAGGGAGAGCAGCAGGGGCAGCCCCCCGGCCAGCGCAGCCAGCGCTTCTAGTTCTTCCTGCCCCTCCGGTGGGGGGATACGGGCAAAATGGCGCAGCAGGTCGGCAGCGTGGGCATTGCTCAGCGGCTCAAGGGGGAATACATTTTCCTGACCGATGAGGTGCTCCAGACCGATCGGCGGGAGCAAGGGGGTCTGCTGGCGGCACGTGTAGAGCACGCCAATGCGGGGGCTGGCAGTCAGGAAGAGGCGGGCATCTTCCACGCTCCACACATCGTCAATGATGAGCAGAGCCGGTTCGCCGCGTCGGTCGAGGGCCTCCACGATGTGCCTGAACCGCTCCTCAGTGCTCCATCCGCGCTGGTCTTGAAGGTCCAGTTGACGGGTCCATTGGTGCAGCGCATCGAAGGCTGCGTGCTGCCCCGGGCTGGCCACCAGAATCCCCCCCGTGAAGCAGGCCCGGACCTCGGGGTCGGAGGCAAGCTCCACCGCCAGGCGCGTCTTACCCACCCCCGCGACCCCATCGAGCGCCAGGCATGCTCCTTCTCCTCCCGCTGTTGAGCCGCAGAGCCGTTGACGCAGGTTCTCTTGCTCCCACTCCCGTCCGACCAGCGGAGGGTGCGGGGGAAGGAAGGAGGAGGGAGCGAAGAAGGGAAGGCCAGGGTCGCGTGTCTCGTTCCAGGTCCCGTCCTGAGCCTGGGGACTCGGGTTCATCAATTGTTCGGTCGATTCTTGAAAATCCATAGTCATGAGAGTATAGCATACTCTCGTGCTGCTGGTGCAACCCCTGCGCCTTCAGGGGATCAGACCGGGCGTCAGCCAGCGCACCAGCAGCGCCACCAGGCCACCGCCAATCACCAGCCAGGCCGAGTTGAGCTTGAAGCGAAAGAGCAGCACAGCCGCGATGATTGCCAGCAGCGCTGTCAGCCAGTCAACGACAGCGGCCCGGCCCAGGGTCCACAGCACGGCTGCCATCAACCCCAGGGCAGCAACGTTCACCCCGTCGAGGAACGCGCCCATCCACGGTGAACGGCGCAGCAGCGGAACAAGCGGGTTGACCGCCGCCACAAAGAGGAAGGAGGGGAGGAAGATACCCACCGTTGCGAGCACTGCCCCCGTCACTCCCGCGACGAGGTAGCCCACGAAGGTGGCCGTGGTAAAGACCGGGCCGGGGGTGAACTGACCAACCGAAACGGCGTCTAGCAACTGCTGGTCGGTGAGCCAGCCAAGCCGTACCACGAAGTCGTTGCGCAGGAAGGCCAGGAGCACATACCCGCTGCCGTAGAGCACCGCGCCAATCTTCAGGAAGGACCAGAACAGTTTCCCCAGGGAGACGGGGACCGCCGCCTGTGCGAGCCAGAGCGAGAGCGATACCCCCCCGACGGGCAGCAGCAGTGCTCCCATTGCTGCCCCCTTCTCGCGGGCGAGCCGACCGAGGTTCCGCACCAGCATGACCAGAATGCCGCCCCCCAGAAGCAAGACCAACTCATTGAACCCGAGCAGGTAGAGCGCCAGCACCGCCACCCCGACCGCTGCCAGAAAGGGACCTTTGACGGCTGTCTTGCCCAACCCCCAGAGTGCCAGCAAGACAATGGCAATGATTACGGGCTTGATGCCATAGAGCAGCCAGGTCGTGGCCGGGAGCGCACCAAACTCCACATAGGCCCAGGCACAGGCCAGCACCATCAGGGCGGCAGGCAGGATAAAGCAGGCTCCGGCCACCACCATACCGCGCCACCCCGCCCGCACCTGCCCGACGTGGATCACCATCTCGGTCGAGTTCGGGCCGGGGATAAGATTGGTCGTGCCCAGGAGATCAAGGAAGTGCGAGTCCGTCATCCATTTCCGTCGGGTCACGACTTCATCCCGCAGCATGGCGACATGGGCCGCCGGTCCGCCAAACGCGGTGAAACCAAGCCGCAGCGCCAGCAGCGCGACTTCTGTCACGGTGCCGCGGGGGGGAGACGGGGGGGCCATCTGCGAAGTTTCTGGTTTTTGGGTCACAGGCATCAATCCTGATATCAGCCCTGTTCAGGGCGCTCCAGATACGAAAGTTACGACCAGTGATACCGCACACTGCGCACTGCGCCGCTGATTATTATACTACGTTCCACTACTTCTCCGTCAGTGCTGTCACCCCTTCCCAATCGACCGGTACCCCCTACTCAATGAAGTTCGTGGCCCGCTGGAGGTAGAGTTGAGCGGCGCGGTCGCCCGGGTCAACCATCAAGACCCGCTTGAAGTCCTGAATAGCTTCCTGAAACTCCTGACTGTGGTAGTGAAACAGGCCGTGTTCAAAATCCGTGCGCGTCTTGAGCTTGCGTTCAATCACCTCCGCCGGGTTGCCGTCGAGAATCTCGAATACCGACACCGGTTCTCGCTTGCCCTTTACCTTCACCTGGTCGAGGAAGTAGAAGGTATAGCGGTTCGGACGGTAGAGGCTGAACAGCATGCGTTCGCTCACCAGGATGGACGCGCCATAGACCTTGGTCAGCCCTTCCAGGCGCGAGGCCAGGTTGACCGTATCGGAGATGGCGGTGCCTTCCATCCGCTGTGCTTCTCCCACCGTTCCGAGCATCACGTTCCCGGTGTGCAGCCCGATGCCGATGCTGATGGGTTGGTAGCCGGAGCTGGCGCGGTGCTGGTTATAGACTGCCACCTCCTGCTGCATTGCAATGGCCGCCTGGATAGCATCGTCCGGCTGCTCCGGAAAGAGCGCCATAATCGCATCGCCAATGTACTTATCGATGTAGCCGCGGTGGTCGCGGATAATCGGGCTGACGCGGCCCAGGTAGGCGTTGATGAAGTTGAAGTTTTCCTGGGGGGTCATCTGCTCCGACAGGGCGGTGAAGTCTCGAATATCGGAGAAGAGGACGGTCATATCCTGCTGGATCTGGTCGCCCAGGTTGACTTGAATGATGCTTTCCTTGCCGAGAAACTGGAGGATTTCCCGCGGGACAAAGCGGCTGTAGGCATTGGTCAGGGCCACCTGGTGGTTCAGGGCGGCTTCGAGGTTGGTGTAGAGGCGGGCGTTCTCAATGGAGATGGCCACCTGACTGGAGAGCACATTCAAGACTTCCAGCCGGTCTTCGGTGAAGGCATCGGTCGTCAGGTTGTTTTCCAGGTAGAGCACGCCGATAAGCTTGCCCTGGTTGAGCAGCGGCGAGCAGAGAATGGAACTCGGGGAGCGCGTGGTGATGTAGGAATCCAGGGGAAACTGCCCCTCTTCGCTGGCGTCGCTGAGCACCACCACCTGCCGTGTGCGGGCAACGTAGTTGATGATGCTCGTGGGGACGAGCATATCGCGCCCTTCTTCGAGCGGGATAGACTGCGAAACGGTCACGTCGTCTTTGTCGATGGTGCCTTCGGCCTCGATGACCCACTGCCCCGCCTTGTCCAGGATGAGCACCCCCCGCTCCGCGCCCGCGTTTTCAATCAGCACCCGCATCATCTTGGAGAGCAGCGCGTCCAGCACGATTTCCCCCGAAATCGCCTGGGACGCCTTCATCACGCTCGGGAAATCGAGGATGCTGGACGAGGTCTGGCTAGAGGTGGTGGGGCGGGAGGTGGTGGTCGTGACGCGGGCCGTGGTGCGGGTCGTCTTTGTCACATCCGTGCGGCCTGCTTCGGCGTGAAAGAGCAGTTGGGGGTAGCGGGCTTCGAGGTCCTGGACCTTTGCCTGTGCTCCCCACCGCAGGTAGGCGTAGTAGGCGTCGCGCAGGTAGGGCATCATCACCTTGTGGAGGCCCTTGGCCAGGTAGAAGCGGGCCGCCAGTTCGCAGGCCAGCGCTTCTTCGTTCACATATTTGTGTTCCTGCGCCAGGGCTATCGCCTGGTCATACCATTCGCGGGCTTCACCGTCCCGCCTCTGCACCCGACAGCGTTCGGCCTTCACCAGGGCATATTTGTGCTGGTGGTTCATCGGAGCATGGTGCGACCACTGCCGGATCCGCTCCTGGTTTGCCGCGACCCGCTGAAAGGTCTCGTCCCGGTCCGGGGCGATGCCCGGAGCCGGGTTGAGCGGGGAGGGGGTGGCAGCGTCGGTCCGTCCATCGGCCCGGTAGCGCTGGCCCGGCGGGGGGGAGGACGCCGGGCCACACGATTGCGGCTCCTCCAGCAGCAGGAGCGCGAGCCGCGCCAGGGAGTCGTAGAAGGGGAAGAGCACGCTTGCCAGCGACCCCACCCCGCTGCGGACGTAGGGTTCGGCCCGCGTCGCATAGTCTACGGCCTGCGGGTAGTCCCCGAACAGGTAGCACAGGATGAGTTTGTTCAGGTAGACGTAGAAGATAGCGGTACGGTCGTTGGCCTGGTGGTGGAGGGCAAGCATCCGCTCTTCGTGGTAGCTTTCGCCCACCAGCAGGCGCGGGTCTTCGGCCTTGCCGACCAGGTTCATCACCACTTGCAGGTAGAGGCGGTTCATGTCCAGGGCCCGTCTTTGCTTGATTCGCGCCAGGGCCTCGCTGTAGGAAGCCATCTCCTGCTCAAGCTTATCCAGGGGCTTGCCGGTGAAGAACGAAAGGCTAGAATAGACATAGACCGCGATGGCGGCAAATTCCAGGTCCCCGATTTCCATGCCAATCTGGTAGGCTTCCAGCAGCGGATGCAGGGTGTCGGCGGCGTGTTCGCGCCAGTGGCGGATGAAGGTGTTCACCACCATGAGCGTGCGCGGCTTGAGGGCGCGGGCGTCGAAGCGGTCGAGCAGGAAGAGCGCCAGTTGGCCGAAGCGGTAGCCCGCCTCCACATTCCCCATCTCCCCGCAAAGTAGCTGCCCGTAGGAGGCATAGGCGTGCGCGGTGAGGGCCGTGTAGCCGGAGTGTATCGAGAGGTCCACCATCTTGCAGGTGATGAGGGTTTTGAGTTCGGGGGCGGCGACATAGGCCGCGTTGATGGTGCTGGTCAGGATGCGCATGGCTGCGAGTTGGTAGGGGTCGGTCATCTCGGGCATATTGATGAGGTCGCCAATGTGCTTATCGGCCAGCACCTCCCGCGTATGCTGCAATCCCTGGGCGACGTCGGCGCGGGTCGGCTCCGGGGGGAAGGTGATATCGAGCAATCGCAGCACATGGACGCCGGTTTGTACCGCTTCCACCTGCCGGCCCTGGGCAATGTGGGCGCGGATTTTTATCTCGTAGACGCGGACCTTGTCCAGGACGTTTCTGGCCTTGCGCAGCACCGCGGCAACCAGGTGTTCCATCTCGGCAAAGCTGCCGCTCAGGTAGGCGGCTTCGGCGGCCTCTACATGCAGTTCGAGCGTCTGGTCATACTGCCACTGCCAGTTGTCCTTTTCCAGCAGGCGCAAGCCGGTCTGGAGGTAGTGGAACGCTGGCTCATAGGCGGCGGCGGCTTTGGCCTTCTTACCTGCCAGCAAGTTCATCTCTACCAGTTCGTCCCACTTCTCATAGAGGCAGCGGGCCGCGTCGTCGCGCTGCAAGAAGGCCAACCCCTGATTTAGCTGGTTCACAATGTCGAAAATGCGTTCCTCGTGCGCTTCGAGCGGGACGTGCTGGAGCAGCAGTTGCCCCAGACGCCAGTGGATTTCCTCTTGCTCCTCGGGGGGGATGAGCGAATAGACCGCCTGCTGAATGCGGTCGTGGGCAAACTGGTAGCTGGCTGTCACTTGCTGGTCCAGCCCCGGCACCTCCAACCCCACGACCTTGTAGGCATCTCCGAGCGGCACGACCAACCCCTCGCTCAGCGCTTCCCCCAGGTCTCTGGCGGTTCTGACGGGGGGGTGGTCGTAGGCCAGCGCGAGCGTGGTCAGAACCGCCAGAGACCTGGG
>DAOTUF010000276.1:0-4207 GCA_034437495.1 Chloroflexaceae bacterium
TAGCGAGCCGCGAGCAGAAAATGATCGCGAAGCCCTTGCTGCGTGGTATTCAACCCACCGATTTTCTGCAAGGAATCTCGCTTCTGCATACCTATGATCGACGTGCCCAGGACTTGAAGACAGGCCGCACCGGGAAAGAAGTGACTGCTATCAGTGCAAAACGTGAGCAAATCCTGACTATGCCACTGAGTGCATATCAGACCTGGGCTGACAGGTTGACAGAGGGCTTCTTCACTGCCGATCAGTTTCTGCGTATGGAAGGTTTTCAGAAGATCCAATTCTTACCCTACCAGAGCCAGATAATCCCGCTGGCTGTAGTACTGGTGCATCTCAGTGAGCGTTGGTTGGAGCCAGTCATCCGAAACAAGTTGGTGCGCTGGTTCTGGAGTGGGGTTTTCGGCGAGCTTTATGGCGGCGCAATTGAGACCCGGCTGGCACTGGATGTACAGGGCTTGCTGACCTGGATTTTCCAGCCTGACGCACATGAACCAAACACCGTCATAGATGCCGGGTTTCAGCCATCACGCCTTGATACGCTCCGCACCCGTACCAGTGCTGCCTATCGAGGTCTCTACACCTTGTTGCAACGCGAAGGCTCCAGGGACTTTCTCTGGAAGGCTGAAATGAAGGACCTGGATCATAATGAATACGCTATTGACATCCACCATATCTTTCCGCAGGCCTGGTGCAAAGCCCGTGGCATACCTTCCCGTACCTTCAATTCGATTGTCAACAAGACCCCCATTTCATACCGGGCGAACCGCACGATTGGTGGCAAAGCGCCCTCGGTATATCTGCCCCAACTCCGCGATCACAAACAGGTGCAGATCCCAGTTGAAGAGCAAAACGAGATTCTACGGAGCCACCTGATAGAACCGGACTACTTGCACCGGGATGACTTCGATGGTTTCTATCAGCACCGCAAGCAGCAGTTGATAAGACTGATCGAGAGGGCAATGGGCAAAGCAGTCATTGCAACAGCGGGTGAAGTGCCAGTCGATGACGATGTGGAAGATGTGCTAGCTGAAAGCGCGGAGTAGCATTGTGATAGGTCACAATACGTGGCACGATGGGCAGATGGTGGCGGCGCTGCGGCAGCGCGGCGGGGTGTCCGCCCCGCGGGGGGACGCGTTTGGCGCGGCTCATCGTGCCCCCCTCGGTGGCAGAAGAGATGTCACCAGTGGCAGAGGGTGGGGGATGCACCATCTGGAGGCGCTCCCGGCCCTCTGCCACGCGCTGGCGAACGGTGCCACGAACCCTGCCGCGAACCGTGCCACGAATGGTGCCACGAATGGAGCCATGTCATTATCCATTCGGTGTCCTCCTCATGCGTCCCCGGTTTTGATAAACGCCTGGTCGCACACTGCGGCGTCCAGGTACAGTCGTACGTGCATGTCTGCCTCCTTTTCCAGGTCAAATTTCATGTGCATGAGACCAGGGAACCATCCGGGTCGCGGCGTCGGTAGCTCGGCCCCGACAACGCAAGCACCGTGGCCATGCCATAGATACGGTCTACCACCCGCGCCTCGCGGATGGCATCCTCCGGGCGGGCATTGCTGGTAAAAACGAGGGGAAGGTCGGCTTGATATCGTTCATTCACGAGTTCAAAGAGCTTCTCATTGGCCCAGTCCGTTGCCCGTCCTGCGCCGATGTCGTCGAGGATTAAGAGCGGAACCTTGCAGAGCATCTCAAGTCGCCCATCTGCCGACAATTCGCCAACTCCCGGCTGAATGCCCTGCCGCAGAAACCGCATCAGGCGGGGCAGCGAGGCGTAGGTGGTCTCGACGCCCCGCTCGGCCAGGGTGTTGGCAATGGCCGCGGCCAGGTGGCTCTTACCCGTGCCGTAGCTCCCCCAGAGATAGAGCCACCCCTTCGGGTGTGCGGCATACTGGTGGCACGTCGCCAGCGTCACGGCAAGCGTGGTGTTGAAGGCTGACACGTCGGACCAGTCCGGGCGGAAACTCTCGAAGGAGCAGTCCTTGAGCCTGCCCATCTCCCCGCGCAACCGTTCCAGCGCGGCGCGGGTGCGCTGCTGCCGGGCCTGTTCCAGTTCGCGCTCTTTGCACTCACACTGTATCGGTTTGGTGAAGTCGGGGTGGTCAACCGCGACATCGAGCATGTACCACCCCGCCCCATGGCATCTGTGACAGGACGGGGGTACCGGGTCAGCAACGGTGGGCTTGCTTTCGTTCAAGGGCCTCAAGGGCCCGTCGTTGCCGTTCGTCGAGGGAGAGCTGAGCTTCGGGCGCATTTCCGCGATGGTCGCGGCTATCGAGGGCCACCCCGTGGGTGTCTGGTCGGGGGGTGGGGTTGAGTTGATGGGTTTCATGGGTTTCCTCCTCCTTGTGTTGACGATGGCGGTAGGTTCTGACGGCATCGGGCAAATCACACAGCCAGTAGACCGGTCGCGTGTCTGCGGTGAGGCGACGGGCGTGGGCAATGGCGGCGCAGGCTTCTTCAGGCTGCACCTGCATCTCAACCAGGTCGGTCATCACGCTGGTGGCGCGGATGTGGTTCAAGGTCCAGCCCTGGCCGGTGATGTAGGCGGTGATGGCCTCTTTGAGCCGGGTGGATGGGTTGGCAGCGGGTGAGTGTATTTCTCTCTGTATTTCTCTCTGTATTTCTGATTCCATGATCATGCATGGCGTCGGATGACAGGGGGGTGGTTTGTCCGATGATGGGGGAGGTATATCACCCGACGCAGGGGGAGGCGTGTCATTCGACGTGGGGGGAGGTATATCACCCGACGCAGGGGGAGGTGTGTCATTCGACGTGGGGGGAGGCGTGTCATCCGACGCGGGGGGAGTGGCGAGACCGGCACGGGTACGGCTCGCTTTCCGGGTGCGTTGCTGGTTAGCCGCATGCTGCTGGTGTTTGCGCTGCTCCAATCCGTCGTAATCTACCAGGCCACAGTCAAGCTGGAGGGCATAGGTGGCGGCTACGCACGCTGCTGAATTGGCCGGGTGGACGTCAAGTACCAGACCGTAGCGAATCAGGCTTCCTAGCGCGTTTTTGACCGTGTTGATGGACAAGCCGGTGCCATGATCCACGTGCTGCCCGTGAATCTTCTTGCCCCTGGCATATTGGGCGAGGCTAATCTGGTCTTCGCTGCGCCCCTGAAAGCCAAGAGTGCGTCGTACGGTATACAGCAAGACGCACGTTTCCTCCGGGGTGAGGAGGTGGAGATAGTCGTCAACGTAGAAGTTCGGCGTTCGAAAGCTGTTCGGGATGATTTTGTGACCGCTCTGGGCAGAACCACCGTTGGATGGTGGGGCCGGTCGGTGGTGATTGGACATGCGTGTAACCTTTCTATAGTGTTATTATGGGCAGCAGGGGATGAGTGTTTCGGTGTCCTCTGCTGCATCTCCTGTGATCGCAGAATTTGACCACAATTTGTACCACTTACGGGGTGGTCAAACCTGGAGAACTATAGAAAGAGTTTTCATGACACCAAGCATTACTGTAGGTAATCTATAGTGGGGTAGAGGTAGGTAGAAGGTATAGCCCCCTCTTTGCACGCACGCAGGGGGTCAGGGGTTCAAGTCCCCTCCGTTCCACCACTTTCCTAATGCTTTGTGTCACTTCGATACTTTCTCGTGTTCTCTCATTTGACCACAATTCTGACCACATTCAGGAAATCGAGGCTAGTGCTCCAAGCAGTAGCGATGAAAGGTCGCCAGCACATTCCAGCGACCATGGAACAACACGGTTGCAGCACCACCCAGGAAAGTAGAATCTTTTCTTCAATGGTTCAGTCCTTGCAGACAAGAAGTTCATCATCGTCGTCATCCTCGCCAGGCTCATCATCAAGCAGGCTGTCTTTGAGCAAGTTCTCATCCCCATCAGACGAGCCACTTGTCAAGATGCCATCCAGCATGCTGAGGGCATCCCTTTTTTGGTGCAGATCCACATGGGCATAGATCTCCATCGCTACCTTGATACTCGATTGTCCAAGAATCTCCATGATTACCCTGGGATGCACTCCCTGTGCAACGAGAAGCGATGCACAGGTATGGCGCAAATCGTGGAAGCGTATCATTCCTTCCTTAGTGTACTTTTTCCTTTCCTCTTCCGTGAACTCACCTTTCGCCAGTGCTCCCACCGTTCCCCATTTTTGCCAATTTCCCCAGAATCGTATAGGATACCCCCAGGAATTCGCATGCCCACACGGTGAGGAGGAAAACCATGGACGAGATCAGCATTGAGC
>DAOTUF010000277.1:0-8619 GCA_034437495.1 Chloroflexaceae bacterium
CTTAGACTTGCTTGAAGCGGGCCTGCACGTAATGCACGCCCGACGCGCTCCGCTTTGCCGTGCCGGGTTTGAAGGTCATAGACCAGGTCTTCCCACCCCAACTGGTGGGCACGCGCCGGCGCGCCGCAAACTTGCCAAACTCGGTGGGGTTGGGGCAGACGCACTCGCACTCAAACTCCTCCGCGCCGGTGCCCAGGTCGTAGATCGTCGTGTCGTAGCTTTCGGGGTGGTCGTGCTCATCCACGCGGTCCGGCCCCATCGGGACGGGAGCCAGTCCGCTGCTGTCGGCGCGGAAGAGCACCTGTGCCCCACCGTAATCACCCCACTCAACTGCTGCCATCTGTTTTCTCCTACATGATTATGCTGCCGCTGACTCCCACCTGGATGGTTCCGTGGTTCTCCAATCCCTCCAGCACCCGCAGCAGGCCGTTGACGATGAGCGTGCCCGTCTCTGCGATGGTGAGGCCGTAAAGCACCATCTGCTGGTTGGCATCGATGGTGAGGGTGGTGTCCGCGATGACCAGCGGCCATGTCGCCGGGCCTGGTGCGGGGGGCGGGGTGGAGGTGCCCCCGCCACCCCGCCATCGCTGGTCTTTCTGCTGGCGGGCCTTGATACCTCCCACCAGGCGCTTGAGTTCACCCATTATCCAATAACTCCTGATAGAAAGAGGGCGTCTACCTGGCTGCGTAGCTCGTCCCGCACGCCCTGCCGAATGGCCTGCACCAGGTCGGACTGGCGCTGCGGGCTGTCCACCACGAACTGTCCGTTCAGGTGGATGTGAACGTCGCGCTGCGGCACGACTGCCCCCGCCTGATTGGGGACGATGGTGCCGCGGCGCGACGGGATAAACAGTTCTGGCCCATACTCGCCCACCAGGTAGAGGTCGCCCGGCAGCACCGGCCCGCCCGCGCCTCGCGCCTGCATCCGCCCACTAACGCGATAGGTGCGCTCTGGCGTGGTGCTCGGCGGATACATCGTTTCTGGCGTGCCCCGTTCGCCGGCGGCGTGTTCGGCCCAGGATTGCGGCCTGGTGGTCGGCTGTTCCAGGTTTTCGCTGAGCCGGTTAATGGCGGTGGTGGCGTCGGTCAGGGCGCTGGTGTTTTCCGTCGTCACCTCGTCTGTGTAGGCGGGCGGAACATCCTGAAGCAGCCGGTCGCCCTGAAAGGTGAGGGTGCTGGTCTGCGACTGGCGCAGATTGGCCCCCGCCTCCCGCGTGGCCTCGACCCGCAGGCTATCCGCGTCCTCTTCGCTCAGGACGCCCGTCTGCTGACGGGTGTCAATCTCCTGCATCTGGCGGCGCAGGTCGTCTTTGACGCGCTGCTCATACTGCCCGGCGGCCAGCGCCTGCTGCGCGATGAGGTCCTCCTGGACGGACGAGATGGTTTCGATGCTGGCGAGGATGCTGGCGGTTTGCAGCACCGTGTCGAGCAGCGCCTCCCTGGTCTGCTCCCGCAGTTGCCGCGCCACCTCCCCACGCTTCTCCATCAGTTCATCGTAGGCCGTGATCTGGCGGTTTTTCGCCTCGATTGCCAGGTCTCCGACGGTGGTATAGTGCTGTGCTTCAAGTGTCTGCACCTCGCCCGCGGCGACCGCGCCAGAGGTGAACACCAGGCGGCGGGCATCGGCCACGGCGTCGTGGTAGTCTGCCAGCGCCTCGTTGAACTTCCGCCGTCCCTCCGTCGTGCTGGTGTCCAGGTCTTCGATGGCCTGGTCAAAGATGCGTTTGGCGTTGGCAACCTGGGCATCCGCCTGCCGGGACGCCGCTTCAGGTGTGAGGCCAGACGCGCCCGGTGGTTGCACCCTGGCCTGCGCCTCGGTGATGGCGTGGTCATACTTCGCCAGTTCTGCCAGGAAGACCTGCGTCCCCGCCGGGGTCGCCAGGTCGAGATTGCGGGTGGCTCCATCAAAGGCCGTCTTTGCCTGGATGATCTGCTCCGCGACCTGGGGCAACCCCTCGTAGAACTGCCCGATCTGGAGGTTGGTCAGTGGCCCGTAGCCGGCTACGGTTTCGGCCAGCAGGCGGCGGTGCTGCTTCCGCAAATCCTCAAGCTGCTCATCGTAGCCCCGCTGGATGGTCTCTCGCTGCTCGGCCTGCCATTCGGGAATAGTCTCATTGATTTGCCGATAGTAGGCGTCCCAGGCGGCGGTCTTCTGGTCTGCCGCGGTCTGCTCCAGGTCGTCCAGGTTTTGCTGGAGCGCCCCCGCTTCCGCGCCGGAGAAGGAGATGCCCAGTTGGGTCGAGACGTGCTGTGGGATGTTCCGCAGCCGCTCCTGGTGCGCCACCAGGTTGCCGTCGTGGGCGTAGATTTCGGTGGACTGCTCCGCAAGCTGTTTCGTTAGTTGCTCGATGGCAAGCTGGCTCTTCTGCGCCTGGGCAGGCAGCATCCCCAGGGTGGAGACGACCGCGTTGGTCGCCGCACCGCCGGAGGCGGCCCACTCCTGAATGAGCTTCGATGCCAGCCCAAAGGTGCGCTCCCCCACCGTCGGGATGACGTTGAAGGTTTGGGCCACGCCCTCGATCATGCGATTGGTGGCATCGGCAGAGAGATGGTGCATCAGTGCCTGCGCCTGGACGTAAGCGATAAGCTGGCGGCCCAGGGCGGCCTGCTGCTGCGCTTCCTGTTTGGCGTAGGCGACGGCGGCCTGTCGTTCCTGCTCAATGAAGGCTTCGCGCTGCTCATCCACCTCGCACCACGCGCCCTGTTTCGCCAGGGTCTCTTTCTGCTTCACGTAGTCGCGGTAGCGCTCCTCGGCGTCCAGGTAGTAGTCGGCTCCGCCGGTGCCCAGGGTGGTCAGGGCCGCTTCGCTGGCGCGTGCGGCGTCTTCCGCGCCATCTTCGATGGCCCGCAGGCGGTCTTTCTGGTACTGTCGCTCAATTTCCAGCAGGCTCTTTGTGCGGGTCTTCTCGGCTTCGAGCCGCTTGCGCCCGGCCTCGGTGGAACGCAGGTCGGCGGTGATTTCCAGGTCGGCCAGGTGGTCGTCGCGCTCTTCGCGGGCGTCGAGCAGGGTCTGGGCGTGGGTGGTCTCGGCGTCAAGCAAGCGCTTCGAGAGGTTCTTCCTCGCCTCCCAGAGGGCTTTCGCGTGGTCCAGGGTGGCCTCGCGTTCGGCATCCTGGGTGCTGCGGGCGTGGTCGAGCACCGCCATCTGGTATGCCCGGTCGGCATCCAGGCGGCCTTTTTCGGCTTCCTGGCGGCTTTCGGCCAGCTTCGTGCGGTAGGTGCTCTCGGCCTCCACGAGCTTGCGGCGCGACTTGTCAATGGCGGCCTCGATTTCGCGCTGCTCTTCCAGTTCTGCCGTCTGCGCCTTCAGCAGGTCGAGTTTGTCCAACTCGGCGTCGATTTCCCGTTTGCTCTGTTCGATGCGGTTCTGGCGGAATGCCTCATTCTTCTGCGCGATTTCCAGGTTCTCTTTCCGAGCAAGGAGCGCCTCATTCGTAAGGCGGGCATCATCGGCGGCTGCCTTCGCGTATGCCGCCCGGAGCTTTTCCAGTGCCACGATTTGCTGCTCGATACTGCGTGCGGCATCCTGGCTCGGATCCTCATCTTCGTGGGTGATACCGTAGAGCCGGTCTTTCAATGCCTGGATGTCTTCCGTGTGGCGGCTCCAGTGTTTCGACGCGCCCGCTTCGTACTTCGCCACGTAATTCTGATACGCTGCCGACACCTGCTGCCAGGCGATTGCGACGGCGGCCAGCGGCGCGACGATGGCGGCTGCGCCAATGGCGACCCTCGCTGCGCTCATTCCAAAGCTACCCATAGAGACCGCGGCTCCCCTTGCTGCACCCGCGACCCGGATGAGGGACCCGGCCAGCGTCTGGTTCACGCCGATGGCCCGTACGCTGAGGAGGGTGGACCGGGTCAGCGCGACCGGGTATTGGAGGGCGGCTCTGGTGGCGAGGAGGGTTGCCGAACCCGTAGCCTGGAGGCTCTGCATCAGGGGCACAAGTGCGCCGATGAGATACTTCGCGGAGGTGGCGGCAACGGCGACGGCTGCGCCAAAGGCCAGGTGCGCGGTGGCGGCTCCGTCCAGCCCTTCAGATGGGTCAGTGCCGGCCATCTTTGCGGGAGGCAGCCCGCTGACGACCTGGGCCGTGAGTTTCACCGGCAGCGTGAGGCCTGCACCGATGATGGTCACGGCGTCTTTGATCAATCCCCCGATGGACTTCACCGCGGGCATGGCTTCCCTGGCGGCGGTCATCACCGTCTGGGTGAGTTGCTGCGTCTGGGCGCTGATGGCGGCAATCTGCACGTCAATCTGCGCCGACTGGAGGTATTCCGAGAACTGCACCAGATCGGGCCTGGCTTCCTCGAAGATGGGCTGGAAGATTTTGCGCTGCGAGATGGAGATGAGGTCGTCAAAGCTGTTGAGCAGGCCAGAGAAGGTTTCGCCCTGGGCTTTCGCGGCTCCGCCGTAGTCTGCCTCCAGGCTCTGGAGGATGGCTTCGATGGCCGTTGCCGCAGGTAAGCCCTGCTCTATCATCTGGTTGATCTTGGCGACGGTCACGCCAAAGGCGTCGGCCAGGATGGTCTTGACGCCCAGTCCCGCGTTGACCATCTGGTTGATTTCGCCCCCCATCAATCGACCGGCGGCTTTGGCCTGGCCGAGCGCCAACGCCAGGCTGAACATGGTGTCCTCGGTCTGGCCCGTGGCGGCGGCAAAATCAATCAGGGCGGCGGTGATGCGCTGCGCCTCCTCGGTGGTGGAGCCGAGCGCGACGGAGAGTTTGAAGGCTTCGGCTACGCCCTGCTGCCCGAAGGGGGATTGGATGGCAAGCTGCTGCGTCCATCCAAGCAGGTCTTCGGCTCTGGCCGCGGCCAGCTTCATGGCCTCGGCCTGCTTCAGGGTGGCGTCCCGGTCGCGGACCTCTTTGGCGACCAGGGCCTTCAGGCTTTCGTGGAGCCGTTCGTAGGCGACGACCGCCTGGAGTGCGGATTGACCGGAATTGACGAGGGCGTTGGAAACGCTGGTGAGAGCCTGGAGCGCTGCGGTGGCTCCCGCAACGCCGATACCGATTTGAAGTTCCCCTGCAAGCGCCATAGATAGCAATCCTTGGGCAAAACAAAAGCGCGTACCTCCCCCGGTACGCGCTGCGACTTCCGCTGAAGTGGGAGCGACGATCCTTGTTCGGGTTTATTATAGCACAGGTGTTGCGGGGGTGGGGGGGTCGCGCTCGGTGGGGTCGGCGGGGTCGCCCGCACAAGGTGACTTCCACTCACCTTTTGATTTTCCAGAGAAGCCTACTCCTCCTCAGCACCAGAGTGGGGCATACGCGAAAGGTGACTTCCAGACACCTTTGCGTTTGGGGGTGAGGAAGGCTTGTGACGGGAGCGCATCCCAGAGCATGGGGAGGACTGCCCAGGGGGAGCAGCGCAGGGCGCGGGGGGGGAATGACCGCATTTCGCACAGACCTATGGTATACTGGGTGGCGGGTATGAGAAACAACAAAAAGCCCCATCCGATTGCCTGACAGCGCGGATGGGGGTTCCTCTGCATACGTTCAATCAACTCGCTTGTTGCGGGTATTGTACCATAGATTGACGGGCAGGGAGCGAACGGACGACGACCAGCAATGCAGGAGGAATGAACGATGCAGAAACCGCTCTGGCAACGGGGAGAGACCATCCTGGCCTGGATCGTGATGGGACTTTTTGTCCTGTGGCTTGCCATCCAGGGGTGGAAGTTTCTGGGAGGACCGCTCCCTGATGCCCTCATCTGGCTCGAAGCCCAGACCGCCAACCTGATGACCATTTTCGGAGGAGCGGCGGCGGCCCTTTCCCAGATCGTGCCCCTCGTTCAGAGCCGTGGGCAACCTTCCACCACAATGCGCGGCGACCAGATCAACGCCGAGGGGTCCCAGGGCTTCATCAACCAGCCGTCGGGGGACGTTGACCAGACCTTGGGCAACGCCACCGTCCAGCGAGACAGCTACGGCCAGACCATCGGGGTGGTGAGCGGGGGCACGGTGCAGTTCCTCGCTGCGTCGCAGCCCGACCCGCACCTGGAGCGCGAACGGCAGGCCCTCACCAGCTATCTGCACCACCTGCGCGGCTCCTGTCGCACCTTGCAGATGGCGCAAATTGACGAAGACGAAGCGGGCTTCCAGAACCCGATGCACCTGGAGCGGGTCTATGTCCGCCTGCACACGACCACCCAGGTCGAGATGACCGAGGCGGAGATAGCCGAGCGGGAAGCCCACGACCCCGCCTTTCGCCACCAGCGTCGGAAGGGGGAAAAGCCCGTGCGTCCCCTCACCGCGGTCGAAGCCTTGAACGCGCCCCACCCGGCCCGCCTCATCCTGCTCGGTGCGCCGGGCAGCGGCAAGAGTACGCTGGTCAACCACCTGGCGCTCTGCCTGGTGGGAGCCACCCTGAGCCAGAACCACCCCGACGAGCCGCAACCCGAAGGTGGCTGGCTGGCGCGGCTGCCTGCCTGGAGCCACGGAGCGCTGCTGCCCATCCGCCTCATCCTGCGCGATTTTGCCGAATACGAAGGCGTGCAAACGGCGTCGGAGGGGTCGGTGGGGGTGCTGCTGGCCTACCTCACCCGGCTGCTGGAGGCGCATTGCCAGGCGCTGGAGGTGGTGAAGGAGGACCTGACCAAAGGGCGGGCTATCCTGCTCTTCGATGGGTTGGACGAGGTGGTGCGGGAGCCAGCGCTGTCGCGGGTGGTCGAGACCATCACCGCCGCGGCGACCACCTACCCGCGCTGCCCGGTGTTGGTGACGTGCCGCGTGCTCGACTACCAGGCCAACCGCCGTCGCCAGATCCCTGGCTTTCGAGTAGCAACCCTGGCCGACCTGTCCCCAGAGCAGATAACGGCCTTTGTTGCCGCGTGGTATGCGGAGATTGAGCGTACCGGGCGGCAGATGCTTGGAACCTCCAGCGGATTGCAGCAGGCCATCGCCAGTCGGCCCGAACTGCGCTCCCTGGCCCGCTCGCCGCTGCTGCTCACGATGATGGCGATTGTCCACGCGGGCAAGGGGGAACTGCCCCACGCCCGTGCGCTGCTCTACTATGAGTGCATTGACCTGCTGCTGCGGCGCTGGCGGCAAGAGCCGGGCAAGCCCGATGTGCTGGCGCGGCTGAAGCTCCCGCAGTTCCGCGAGCGCGACCTGCTGGCGGTGATGGCGCGGTTGGGCTTTGCGGCTCACACCAGTGGGGATCGGGGGGGCGATGTCCTATCCGATCAGACCGCCGACCTGAGTGGGACCGAGGTGCAGCAGGTGTTGCAGGAGGAGTTTGCGCCCTATGCCGAGGGGGACGACCTGCGGCGGGGCGACCTGGTGAACACGATGCTGCACGCAATTGCCACGCGCAACGGGTTGCTGCTCAAGCGCAGCAATGAGCAGGGAGAGGTGTATGGGTTTCCGCACCGCTCGTTCCAGGAGTTTCTGGCGGGGTATGACCTGAAGAGCCGCTCCCCCTACCGCGCCCACTGCCTGAAGTACACCCCCGCCATCCACTGGCACGAGGTGCTGCGCTTGATGGTCGGCTACCAGGTGCTTCAGGATGGCGAACTGGAGCGCCCGCTCGACCTGGCGCGGGCCTTGCTCGACCGCAGCCCGCTGGAGCAAGCCCTGGCGGGGGAGATCCTGCACCTGATCGGGTACGAACGGGCCGAACGGATGGGATTGGAGCCAGCACCGGTCTGGGAGGATGCCCGGTCCCGCCTGGTGCGCCTGGTGGAATCGCGTGCGCCTGACCGCGCCCCCGCGGCCCTGCGCGTCCGTGCCGCCCAAGCCCTGGGCGACCTGGGCGACCCCCGCTTCCCCGTCACCCCCGACCAGTGGCAGGCCACCAGCGCGGGACTGACCGCCGCCCCCCGACCCCTGACCTCCGACCCCTGGCGCCGCTACTGGTGCTACGTCCCCCCTGGCACCTACATTGTTGGCAGCAGCGACGACGACCCCGACGCCCGCAAGGACGAGAAGCCGCAGCATACGGTCACGATTAACTACCCCTTCTGGATAGCCCGCTTCCCCATTACCAACGCGCAGTGGCAGGCGTGGGTGGCGCAGGGCGGAAAACCGTCATACGCTGCCGACAACAGCAACCTGAACCACCCGAACCAGCCAGTCGTCCGTGTGACCTGGCAGATGTTCAACGATTTCTGCTCCTGGCTGACAGAGCAGATGGGGGATGTTTTGCCAGCAGGCTACGTGGTGCAGTTGCCGACCGAGGCGGAGTGGGAAGCCGCGGCCCGCGGCGGCGATGGACGGCGCTATCCCTGGGGAGACGAGTGGCAGGACGACCGCGCCACGACGGAGGAGAACCGCAGTGACCTGGGCACCGGGTGGAGCACGCCGGTGGGGTGCTATGCGGCGGGAGCGGCCCCCTGCGGGGCGCTGGATATGGCGGGGAACGTGTGGGAGTGGACCGCGGATGTCTGGCGGTCGCATCCTGGGGCGGCAGAGCCGTTTGAGGAGCAGAACTATCGCGTGCTGAAGGGCGGGAGTTCTTGGAATGGCAGAACATATGTTCGCTGCGCGGCGCGGGGCAGGAGCCACCTCGACTACTACGGCTACCTCGGTGGGCGGGTGGTCGTCTCCCCTCGCGTGCGAACGGATGTTCTGTTTTCTGAATCCTGAATCCTGTTTTCTGCGCTGCTGCTTTTCTGGG
>DAOTUF010000278.1:0-6966 GCA_034437495.1 Chloroflexaceae bacterium
TGGATCGTGATGTAAACGCAGCACGAAATATTCGAGATGAAGGATTGAGGCTCATCAGTGCCTAAAAACTGACCGTCCCCGGCAGTGGCTACGTCGGGACGTAAAACGCGCCTGTGGACTGCGTGTAAGACGTTCGCTCAAGAACGCTGTGCAGGATGAAGCAGGAATTTCGGAAATGGACAAAGCGTACTTTCGAGTACATTTGAACACGTAGAAAGTAGCAGGTATGATGCAAATCTTTCTCTATGATACGACCCTGCGGGATGGGACCCAGCGCGAAGGTCTCTCGCTGTCGGTTGAGGATAAACTCAAAGTAACCCGCGAACTTGACGCCTTTGGTATGCACTATATCGAGGGGGGATGGCCCGGCTCCAACCCCAAAGACGCCGAGTTCTTTCAGCAGGTGCGGGATATGCCGCTCCAGCAGGCCCGCCTGACGGCCTTTGGGAGCACGCGCCGGGCCAACACGCGCTGCGAGGACAACCCCAACATCCAGGCGCTTGCCGCGGCCATGACGCCGGCGGTCACGCTCTTTGGCAAAAGCTCCACGCTCCACGTCGAAAAGGTGCTGGAAACGACCCTGGACGAGAACCTGGCGATGATTGCCGATAGTGTGGGCTATTTCAAGCAGATGGACCGCGAAGTGGTCTACGATGCGGAACACTTTTTCGATGGCTACCGCCTGAACCCGGCCTATGCCCTGGCCACCCTGGAAGCCGCTGCTCGCGCCGGGGCCGACTGGTTGGTCCCCTGCGACACGAATGGGGGGTCGCTCCCGTCGTGGGTGGAACAGGTATTGCGCGATATTCGCGCCCACTTCGAGAAGATAGGCGTCCCCTGCCCGCCCCTGGGCATCCACACCCACAATGATGGGGCACTGGCGCTTGCCAATGCGCTGGTTGCCGTTCAGGAGGGGTGTACGCAGGTGCAGGGGACCATCAACGGCTACGGCGAGCGGTGCGGGAACATGGACCTCATCCCGCTGATTGCCAACCTGCAACTCAAGCTTGGCTACGAGTGTGTTTCGCCCGACCATCTTCGCCGCCTGTCCGAACTGTCGCACTACGTTTCTGCCGTGGCCAACCTGAACCCCGACCACCACGCCCCCTTCGTCGGGCGCAGCGCCTTCGCCCACAAGGGTGGGGTGCATGTGGCGGCCATCGCCAAGGTGGAAGAAAGCTACCAGCACATTGACCCTACGCTGGTGGGCAATGAAAAGCGCGTGGTTATCAGCGAACTCTCCGGGCGCGGCAACGTGCTCATGCGGGCCGAAGAACTGGGGTTGAAGCTCAATGGCATGGAGCGCACGGTCGTCCAGCGTATCAAAGAACTGGAGAGCAAGGGGTTTCAGTTTGAGGCCGCCGAAGGAAGCTTTGAGATGCTGGTTCGCCGCAGTGCCCCCGACTATCAGCCGCCCTTCGAATTGCTCGAATTCACGGTCATCATCGAAAAGCGGGGCAGCAGCGATGTCTACTCGCAGGCGACTGGCCGGGTGCGCGTGGGCGACCAGGTGATGCACACCGCCGCCGATGGGCACGGCCCGGTCAACGCGCTCGACCAGGCTATCCGAAAAGCACTCCTGCCCCACTACCCGCAGCTAGCCGAAGTCAAACTGGTGGACTACAAGGTCCGCATCATTGACGAGCACCGCGGTACGGCCGCCGTTCCCCGGGTGATGATTGAGAGTGCCCGCGGGGATGAGCGCTGGAGCACCATCGGCGCGTCGGAAAACATCATTGAGGCGAGCTGGCATGCGCTGTGGGACAGCCTGGAACTGCCGCTCGTGCGCGACCGCGACCGGCAGTGAGCGGGGGAGGGGGACCGGGGACATGGAGGAACTACAAGAACTGCGCACCCTCCTGGAGCAGCGGCGCTATGATGAAGCGCTGCTGCTCGCCACGGAACTGGAAGAGATGAGCAAAGAAGACAAGGTGAACAAGATTCGCAGTTTTGCGATAGTCTTGCTGGTTCCCCTCATCAAGCAGGCCGCCGAACAGCGCACTACCCGTTCGTGGGAGCTTTCCATCTACCACGCGCTCTACCAGATACACTACACCAACCAGCGCAGAAAGAGCGGCGGAACCTACCTGGATGAAGCGGCGCTGCGAACGGTGATAAGCGAGGCCTACCGCCCGGCACTGAAACGTGTGGCCCTCGAAGCCTTCGAGGGGCAGTATGATGAGCACACGCTTGCGCAGAAGGTGGACCGGGCAGCAATAGAAAACGAAGCCCTCACGAGGATAGTCTCCTATCGGGGGGACGAGGAGCGATTGACGATGGGCAATGAAATGAGCCAGAAAACAACCGGTACTGAGATGTGCGGAGGATGATAAGAATATGCCACAGACGCTCTTTGAAAAAGTTTGGAATACCCACCTGGTCCGGCCCGAAAGCGACGAGACGCCGGCGGTGCTCGCCATCGACCTGCACCTCATCCACGAGGTGACATCGCCCCAGGCGTTCACCACCCTGCGCGAACGTGGGTTGCGGGTGCGCCACCCGGAGCGCACCCTGGCGACGATGGACCACAGCACTCCCACCACCCCGCGGGACGCCAACGGGGTGATACCTGTCACCGACCCGCAGGCAAAGGCGCAGCTTAGCCGGCTCGAACAGAACTGTGCCGAGTTTGGTATCCCGCTCTATGCCCTGGGAACGGAGAACAACGGGATTGTGCATGTGGTCGGGCCGGAGCAGGGGTTGACGCAGCCGGGGTTGACGATCGTGTGCGGAGACAGCCACACCAGCACGCATGGCGCGTTTGGTGCGCTGGCCTTTGGCATCGGCACGAGCGAGGTGGGGCACGTGCTGGCAACCCAGTGCTTGCTCCAGAGCCGCCCCCGCACCTTTGCCATTCAGGTGAACGGCAGGCTCCACCCGGGCGTGACTGCCAAGGATATCATCCTGGCCATCATCGCTACCATCGGGGTGGGCGGCGGCACGGGCCACGTCATCGAATACACGGGCGAAGCCATTCGCGCCCTCTCGATGGAGGAGCGCATGACCATCTGCAATATGAGCATCGAGGGGGGAGCACGGGCCGGGATGATAGCCCCCGACGACACGACCATTGAGTACATCGCCGGGCGACCCTTCGCCCCGAAAGGGCGGGCGTGGGACGATGCCGTTGAGCGCTGGCGCACCCTGCCCACCGATGAGGGCGCAGCCTACGACCGCACCCTCACGCTCGACGCCAGCACCCTCGCGCCGATGATTACCTACGGCACCAACCCCGGTATGGGCATCCCCATCACCGAGGCCGTGCCCGACCCGGCCAGCCTGGACGACCCCGGGGCCCGCCTGACCCTTGACAAGTCGCTGCGCTATATGGGGTTGATACCGGGCCAGCGCTTGATAGGCCACCCGGTCGACGTGGTCTTCCTGGGAAGCTGCACCAACTCGCGCATCAGCGACCTGCGCCAGGCCGCCAGCCTCATCCGCGGGCGCACCGTTGCCCCGGGCGTGCGGGTGATGGTCGTGCCCGGCTCGCAGCAGGTGAAGAGGCAGGCCGAAGCAGAGGGGTTGCACCGGGTCTTCCTGGAAGCAGGGGCCGAATGGCGCGAGGCCGGGTGCAGTATGTGCCTGGGGATGAACAGCGACCAGCTGCGACCGGGGCAGTATGCCGTCTCAACGAGCAACCGCAACTTTGAGGGGCGGCAGGGACCGGGCGGGCGCACCTTCCTGGCCAGCCCGCTCACCGCGGCTGCCACGGCGCTGACCGGCGTCATCACCGATGTGCGAACGATGCTCTCGTAACGGGAAACTCGTACCCGGCGGGTTCGGGGCAACAGCAGTCTGGAGGGATGCCTATGCCTGTGCCAGTCCTGAAATTTGCTGAGCTTTCAGCCGCGAGCCTCAGACGCGTGGCTCGGCTCACCGAGAAGCGCATGGCTTCCTATGCGTGGACGCAGGTGGAGGGGGTGGCCTGGTCCCAGGTGCCCATCCGGGCGCAGTATCCCCACGTGGAGCTACAGGGTGTGGCGGACGGGGTGCTGGCGCAGGGCATCATTGGTATGGCCGAAGTCCCCTACTACCTCATCGTGCTCATCGTGGTGGAAGCAAAGCGGGGGCTGGAAAGTCTGGAAAGCCTGGACCCGCGCTTTCAACTGTGTGGACAGATTCTTGCGGCAGCCCGCCTGAACTGGGAGCGTGACCAGCAGCCGGTGCAGGAAATCTTTGGGTGCTACACCATCATCGACACCTGGAAGTTTCTGCGGGCAACGGTGCAGGACATCGAGACCGATGCTCCCTACCTGCTCCTGGAACCTTCCAGGGAGTACACCCAGAAAACCGAAGCCGAAACGATTCTGAAAATCTTGAAGCGCATTGTGGCGAAGCACCACCCTGAGCCGGTGGAGGAGGTGGACCGGGTGTGACCGGTGGACCCGATCTGTGCTACAATGGGAGATGGGTATCAGAAGAAGTAGAGCAGCAGCAGGGGCGGAACCCATGCCCAGACGAACACCGGACCTGTTCGACAGCCAGCGAGAAACCTTTCTCCAGCAGCAATCTCCCCTGGCAAACCGCCTGCGGGCCGAAACCCTGGAGCAGTTTGTCGGGCAGGAGCACCTTGTGGGCGAAGGCAGGGTTTTGCGCCGCGCCATCGCCAGCGACCAACTCTTTTCCATCATCCTCTGGGGACCGCCCGGCAGCGGCAAGACGACCCTCGCCCGCATCATTGCCCACGCCACCTCCGCCCACTTCGAACAGGTCAGCGCCGTGTCTGCCAGCGTCACCGACCTGCGCCGCATCATCAAAGAGGCGCAAGACCGTCTGGGTATGCACCAGACCCGCACCCTCCTCTTTATCGATGAAATTCACCGCTTCAACAAGGGCCAGCAGGATACGGTCCTCCCCTATGTGGAGGATGGTACCATCTTCCTGATTGGGGCGACCACCGAAAACCCCTCCTTTGAAGTCAACAGCGCGTTGCTATCGCGGGTGCAGGTCTTCGCCCTCGAAGCGCTCACCGAAGCACACCTGGGCACCCTGGTTGACCGCGCCCTCACCGACCGCGAGCGCGGCCTGGGGGACCTCGGCGTCATTCTGGCTGCCGATGCTCGCGGCTACCTCCTGAATATGTCCAATGGCGATGCCCGCGCCGCCCTCAATGCGCTGGAAATTGCTGCCCGCTCCAAGTTGCCCGGGGTGGGGGGCAAGCGCCTCATCACGGTGGAGGATATCCGCGATGCCCTGCAAAGCCGCGCCACGCGCTACGACAAGCACGGGGAACTGCACTATGACGCTATCTCTGCCCTGCACAAGAGCGTCCGCGACAGCGACCCGGATGGGGCGCTCTACTGGCTCGGGCGCATGCTCGACGGGGGCGAAGACCCGCTCTATATCGCTCGTCGCATCATCCGTATTGCCGTCGAAGACGTCGGGTTGGCCGACCCCCACGCTTTGCCCCAGACCGTCGCCGCGCAGCAGGCCGTTCACTTCCTGGGGCAGCCGGAAGGGGACCTGGCCCTCGCTCAGGCCGTCGTCTACCTCTGTCAGGCTCCCAAGAGCAACGCCATCTACCGCGCCTATCAAGCCGTCTCGAAGGATATCCAGCAGACCCGCAACGAGCCGGTGCCGCTGCACCTGCGCAACGCTCCCACCCGCCTGATGCGGGAACTGGGCTATGGCCGCGGGTATGAGTATGCCCACGACCTGCCCGAAGGCCGTTCCAATCAACCCCACCTCCCCCCTAACCTGCACGGGCGCATCTACTACGACCCCGGCGTCCGCGGGTTCGAGGCCGAGGTGCGCACCCGCCTGGCCTGGCGCGAGGAGGCGGTCTCTTCTCCTCCTCCGCCGCCGCCCGAACGGTCTGCCGCCAGCACGAACCACGCGCACGACCCGCAAGCGCTGGCGGGGGAGGAGTCGCAGGAGGTGGCCGAGGCTCCCCACCCTGATGCTCCCCCGCGCCGCAAGGGAAAGCGCAAAACCAGCGGGCACCTGTAGCCATGTTGCTGAAAATCCCATGAACGAGTATAGTTATTGGAAATGCTGATCTATCTGACCTGATGATAATGATACGATACCAACGACGGAGGAGGGATTATGTCACTTACGCAAGCCATTGACGATCTGACTGCCAGCATCAAAGCCGTCAGCCCGAATGCAGAGATTCGCGTATTGCGCCACTCAGATGAGGAAGCCAGCATCCGCGCCTACGCCCCTGCCGAACACGGGGCCGCCATCAAAGAGGCCACCCGCGAAAAGACCATCAAGCTTTCGCTCGATGAAGGCATTGAGGTCCAGGTCATTTTCTATGACATTGCGACCGACCTTCCGCCGAAAGAGGCCGAAGAATTGCCCACAGAAGAATAGACCAGACCCCACCGGTCGCTGCCTGGTCGGAACGCGCCGGTGGGAAGACCCGTCTCAGATATTGAGCAAAGGAGGTACAACACCGATGAGTGAGCAAACCCACCAGCGCCAGAGCGAACCATCCATGACCCTGTATACCTGGCTCGAAGAGTGGCCTGCGGTGCGCCGCGAAATCGAGGCGCTGATTGCCCACCACGCCGAACACGACCCGTCGCTGCATTTTGCCCTGACGCTGGCCGAAATCGAACTGAAGGACGTGGACGAGGCGGTCCAGCGAGCCGCCGCCCTGGGGAAGATGCTGCGCAACGTGGGCGACCTGACATCCGGAGAGTTGCAGGCCACCGGGAACTACTGAACCGGCGCACCAGTCGCGTCGGTGATGGGACGGGGGTGGGGGAACGGGCCATAAACCAAATCCCCCGTTCGTGTCCAGAAAATGTTTTGCGATGGGCAAGGGGGCGTTGTCCCCTTGCATTCCCCTGCTCCCGTCGCAACTCACCGGCTGCTCAGAACTTCAGCCTGGGCAGCAAGCAGAAACCAGGACTATCGTTCGGGCGAGCAGCGGAACCGCAGCTACCGCACCCCCCTGCCGGTTTCGGCCTATACCAGCAACCTCCGCGACCGCAAGAAGGGCACAATCTGGCGTTC
>DAOTUF010000279.1:0-7214 GCA_034437495.1 Chloroflexaceae bacterium
CCGCTCCCGTGCGGCCCTGCGCCAGCGCCGCAGCAAGTCCGGCCCCTTCGATGCCCGCCGAACGATTCGCTCGAACCTGCGCTTCGGGAGCGTCCCAATGATTCTGCGCCACCGCCGCCGCCACCTCAAGCCCAAAATCACCATCCTCTGCGACCTGAGCTACTCCATGCGCCCGGTTGCCAGCTTCACCCTGCTGCTCATCTATGCCCTGCAAGACCAGGTGAGCCGCACCCGCTCCTTTGCCTTCATTGACGACCTGACCGATATCAGCACCGACTTTGCCGAGATGCGCCCCGAACAGGCGCTCGAAGCCATCCAGCAGCGGGTGCGCCCACCCGGTTCCTACGCGACCGACCTGGGCCACAGTCTCAGCACCTTCGTCCGCGACTACGGCGGCTGCGTGGACTCCCGCACAACGGTCATCTTCCTGGGCGATGGGCGCAACAACTACCGCGACCCCAATCTCCAGGCGTTCAACCAGGTCTGCCACCGTGCCCGCCGCGTCATCTGGTTCAACCCGGAAGCGCCCCACATGTGGGGGGTGGAGTATCCCGACACGCTCAACAGCGACATGCTCGACTATGCCCGCCTGTGTGATGCAGTCCACCAGGTGAGCAACCTGCGCCAGCTTATCGCCGCCGTTGACGCTCTGTTTGCCCGCGTTTGAGCCGTGCCAGAGCACAAAGAACCTAGCGTGCCAACCACAACCATAGCGACCATCAACTACAAAGGCGGGGTGGGCAAGACGACCCTCACCGCCAACCTTGCGGCAGAACTGGCGCTGCGTGGCTCGGCGGTCCTGGTCGTTGACCTGGACCCGCAGGCGAGCCTGACCTTCTCCCTCATCAGCATCGAGGAGTGGCGCACCACCTGCGAGAAGACCGCGACCATCAAGAATTGGTATGATGCGCTCCTCAACCGGGACCAGGCAGTGCTTTTCTCGGACCTGGTCATCCACCCGCAGAAGATGAACCGTCTGATCAAGCATGGCGGCAGGGTCGATCTGGTTTGTTCACACCTTGGCCTCATCAACATTGACCTGCAACTGGCTTCGCACCTGGCCTTTGGAGAGGTGAAGTACCGGCTGCGGCGCGGGCAGGCTTCGGCCCGCCCATCGCCCACTCCCCCTCCCATCAATCCCAGGCTGATGGTGCTGGCGCGGCTGGCGCAGGGGTTGGCCAGCCTCGACCATGAGCACTACCACTTCATCCTGATAGACTGCCCGCCTAACTTCAACATCGTCACCCAGAACGCCATTGTCGCCAGCGACTACCTGCTCGTCCCCGCCCGTCCCGACTACCTTTCGACGCTTGGCATTCACCAGATTCGCCGCCATGTTGACGAACTGGTCGCAGCATATAACGGCTATGTTGCCGAAACCAGGGGCCAGTGGAAACCCATCAGCCCGAAACCACTGGGGGTGGTGTTTACGATGATAACGATGCGGCAGCAAGCGCCGGTTTCGGTGCAGCAGCAGTACATTAATAGTGTGAAGGACCGTTCTATCCCCACGCTGGAAACATTCATCCGCACCAACGATTCGGTCTATGCCGAAGCCGCCGAAAAGGGCGTGCCGGTGGTGCTGGAGCGGGCATCCAACAAAACTCAGCGGGATATTCGAGACGAATTGAAAAACCTGGCAGAGGAGATTCTCAGGATTATCACATGAGCGCACAACTGAAGGCACGACATAACATGGACCGCCTCTTTCGCGTCATCGCGCAGGCGTTGGGCAAGCTGTCGGACGAAGAACTGGACCAGATTCTCGAAGGCAAGGGCAAGCTTGAGTTTGTGGGGATGCAGCAGAGCCGCCCGAAGAAGGGAGGGGCCAGCGCCGCCGGCGATGAGGCGTTGAACGACCTGAAAGCCCGCCTCCAGGCGAGCACCAGCCGCGACGAGGCCATACACCTCCTTGAAAACCCACCCGTCCGTCTGAAGAAGGCCGACCTGGTACGGCTGGCAAAGCTCCTGAACGTGCATGTTGCCAGCCGCGACACCGTTGATACCATCAAGGAGAAAATCATCAGGAAGGTGGTGACCGGCGCAGACAACCTCTTTGAGGGGGTCGAGCTGAGGTAACAGCCATTCCAGGCATACCAGTGACGAGTGAGGGGGTATCGTTTCTTAGAATTAGAAGGCGTGCGGGAAGCGGACGGACACGAGCATCGAACCAAGTGCGGCGATCATTGACAATCAAAGTGCCAAGACCACCTCGACGGTGGGTCGTCGAACGCACGTTTGGTTGGTTGGGGCGCAATCGTCGGTTGAGTAATGAGGACACCAAGAACTCCAGAATGGTTTTCCTGGTGTCCTTCGTGCCTTTGTGGTGAGAAAGGTATCAGCCAGCCAGCAGCCGCGCCCCTCGGTCAGAAGGACGACCCCAGTTCCCCCCCCTTCCCGATGCGCTGCCCCCTGATATAGCGTAGACTCAAACGGCAGGATACTATGGATGCATAACAAGGAGGAGCTATGTTTTCCACACATTACCGATGGTTTCTATCGCTCATAGTCACGAGTATCGTGCTCCTGGCGGCCTGCGTCCCCACGCAGCAAGAGACCGCCACCCCGCCGCCAGCCGGCCCCGCCACGCCGCCCCCGTCGCAGCACACTGCACCACCAGCCGCCAACCCACCGCCAGCACCGCGCCCGCTGGTCGGGTCGGAGTGGCAGGTTGCCTATGATGGCGATCTCAACCGCGACGGTGTGCGTGATGTGGTGGCCTACAAACCGGCGAACATCGAGCTTGCACCGTCAATGCAGCAATACGTGACCCTCGACACCGTTCTCGCCGCGGAAGTGGTCGTGGTGCAGGCCAACCAGGAGGAACACCCCGTTGTGCAATTTGCAGCGGAACGAGACGGTTTGAAGCGCAACGGCGAGAACATCAATCCGTTCCGCACTGACATGCCCAGTGCAACGCCTGCCGCGTTCATCGTGGAGGTCATGCCAGATAGTAATATCAAGCTGAACGTGCTGCCGGTCAATGGAGCGGGGGAGGGTTTCACCCAGGCCGTACCGGTCATCTGGAACGCAGCAGAACAGCGCTATAACCTGACCGGGCCGGGCCAAGTTTCTCTCGAAACGCATACCCCGGATGAGATCGAGATCGTGCTCTACTGGGCAGTTGGTGCGGAACTTCAGCCAGAGCACCGCCGCATCCCGCACACGCGGGCCGTGGGAAAGGCAGCTCTGGAACTGCTGCTGGAAGGGCCACAGCAGACGGGCCTTTCCACGGCGCTCCCCACTCATGAGGAGGTGCAGACATACCCCGGTCGACAGCCCGACTGGGGCGACCGCGTGCGCGTGCTCGGCCTGACCATCGAGGATGGGGTGGCGACCGCCAATTTTTCGCAGGAGATGCAGGCGTATGGCGGTGGCTCGGCGCGTGTGGCGATGATCCGCGAGCAGATTACGCGCACCCTGAAACAATTCCCGACGGTGGATGAGGTGCGGATCGCGGTTGAGGGCGAGACGGAGGGCGTCTTGCAGCCGTGATCCGAAGGGGAAGCACAGGCTGCCCATCTGTCCATCCCCCAATCCCCCATCTGCCCGATGCTCACCAGGCAAGCAAGGGCTAAACTGATGTACAACTCCCCTGGCATTCCTGGAATGTACCAGGAATGCCAGAAACAAACCAATTGTCATGAAACATGAAAAAGGAGAAATGAGCTATGAACATCGTACGGCAAACCACCACCCGCTGGCTGCTGCTCGCCTCCATCGTGCTGCTGATCCTGGTGAGCATGATGAGCAGCACGGTCGCCGCGCAAACCCCATCACCATCAGTCGCGCCGCCCTTCGAGGAATACTACCGCACCCACCAGGGCATGCGTATTCTCGGGTCTCCGCTTGGCGGCCAGACCACGGTCAACGGCTATGTAGCGCAGTATTTTGAGAAGGGGCGGCTGGAAGACCACCGCAGTGAAGCCAGCACCCCCGCGTGGGGGTTTATGTATGGCCGCCTCACCGCCGAACTGCTGCAATCTTTTCCTGACCGCAATGTCAGCGGCACCGACCTGACCTACGGGCAACTCCGCGATAGGGCCGACCCGCGCTATCGCCACGCGCCGCCTGCTCACTTCACCAGCGGCACCATACGCGTCACCGAACAGGACGCCATCTTTGTGCCCTATGATCCTGGCCTGCAACGTGCACCGGGCTACCTCGTACCCGCTTTCTTCTGGGATTATCTCAATCGCGCCGACCTCTTTCCTGGCGGCTGGCTGCACGATGTTGGCTTGCCGATGAGCAATGCCTTTGTGGTTTCGACCCGCAAAAATGGCGAACAGCGCGACATCACCATCCAGGCATTCGAGCGGGCCGTGCTCACCTACGACCCGCGCAATCCGGCAGGGTGGGAAGTGGAGCGGGCAAACATTGGTGCTGACCTGGTTCAAACGCAGGGCGGCCCGCCGACGCCCATGCCCACAGACACGCCGCTTGCCGTGAACGGCTGGCGGGGCACGGTGGTTGTCGCACAGCCGGGGGGGCAGATTGGCGACTACTTTCAGCGCGACAATGGCGAACGGTACACGCTCTCGGCAGAAGACCCGCGGGTGCGGCAGCAGCTTGCTCAATGGGCCGCCACGCAGACCGTCCAGGTGTGGGGCACGCTCACGCCCATGCCCGGGAGTGGTCCCGACGCGGAATGGCAGGGACACATCAACGTTTCGCGGGTTGAAGTTGTTGCCACTGGCTCACGCAACCTGACCAGCCAGGCCACTGCGAGCGCTTCCTCGACGCTCCCCGCCGACAGTGTGGCGAGCTACGAGCCTGAGCGGGCGATTGATGGGCAGCGTGCAACGGCGTGGGTAGAAGGGGGAGAGGGCGATGGCACCGGCGAATATCTGATGCTCACCTTTCCTGATGAGGTGGTGGTGGAGCGCATCGGGGTGGATGTGGGCTACGACAGCAACGCCACCACCTTCTACGACAACAACCGCGTGAAGCGCGTGGCAATCACCTTTTCGAGCGGCTACCACCTGGACTACACCTTCGAGGATGGGAGGGGCATGCAGTACTTCGATGTGACAGTGCCGGAGCCGCACCTCGCGGAAACCACCTCCCTCAAGATTGTGATTACGGAGGTGTATGCTGGCGAGCGCTACAACGATACGCCGATTGCCGAGGTTGAGGTGTGGGGAAGCACGTCATAGTGGCGCAGAGCGCACCCACCACCACTGATCCTGCCCCACAAGTGTCCCATTGTGCGTACCAGAAGCACGTCATAGTGGCGCAGCGCACCCACCACCACTTTACTCCTCGCGCTCCTTGCCGCCTATAGCGTGCTTGATGGTATCCCTATCGAAGACACCGATCCAGATGCCGACAATGATGGTCAATACGATCCCTAGCGGGCCGAACCCGATAATGATGCCGAGCCAGGTGCCGAAGATGATGGCGGAGGCAAACGCGATACCGTAGATCATCCGTCGCTTTGGGGGGCGCTGCTCAGGTTGTTTACCCATATCATTGTTCCTTTCTGTCTGTTATTCCGATCATATCATAGCATGTGCTTGCAACCCGAGCATCGGCCTTGCTGACCATCTCCCCTCGGTCAGAAGGACGACCCCAGTCCTCCCCCTTCCCGATTGCGCTGCCCCCTGATATGGCGTAGAATCAAACGGCAGGATACAAGGATGCCCAACATGCGGTGAAGATGAGCATAAGAATTGCAAGGACCCAGGGAGGACACCCTATGCACACTTTCGAGTCATTCGACGGCACTCAGCTTGCATATGCACTATTCGGGCAGCCGGGGCACACTCCGCTCGTGCTGCTGCACGGCCTCGGCTGCGACCACCAGATGTGGGAGCCGCAGCTTGCCCACTACCCCACCCGCGGCTTTTTCGTCATTGCACCCGACGTACGTGGGCACGGGCAATCATCACCAGTCGAACCGTTCACCGTGAGCGACTGCGCTCGCGACCTTATTGCGCTGCTTGACCACCTGGGCATTGCGCGGGCGCACCTGGCCGGGGTGAGCATGGGAGGCTTGATTGTCCAGCAGGTTGCCTGTGATTTTCCCGAGCGGGGAGATCGCCTGGTGATTGCCGACAGCTTCAGCGAGGTGCGTACCCCGACCGAGAAGATCGCTGCCTGGGCGCAGTGGCTAACGATCAAGCTGCTGCCTGGCCTGTTGGCGTGGTCGGTGGGGGCTGCCTACAAAGGCCCGCAGAAGGAACACGCCCGCCGCTACCTCCAGGCTGCCTATGCACGGATGGATCGGAAGCAGTTGCTCCATGCCCGAGCGCACATAAACCGCTTCAACCTCCGCGAGCACCTGGGGAAGGTTGAAGCACCGGCGCTGGTGCTCGTAGGCGACCAGTTCGGTAATTTTGCCATCCGGATGGCACGCAAGATTGCCGACGCGCTGCCCCGAGCGACCTTTCATGGGCTGCCCGGCGGGTGCGACCCCTCGAACCTGGTGGTCCCAGAATTATTTGATCAGGAGGTGCTGCGCTTTCTGGGGGGGCCGCATCCCTGGCGGCATCCCCCACGTGCGCATCACTGAACGTTGTTTTATCGTTCCGGATTGGCACCTATTGTATTCGCCGCCAGGCTGTCGCTAAACGTCACCAGGGCTGGCTGAACCGCTGTCCAGAGCGTCAGCAGGACAATCAGTCCCCCCGCCAGCACAAACAGCACCGTCAAATTCCATGCCCCGACTGTCCCCGCAACCGCCTGTGAGACAGGAACCAGTCCGGCACTCGACAGCATGAGCAAGCTCATCATCCTGCCGAGCATTGCCCGGGGCGTGTGGGTTTGTATCCAGGTGAAGAGGATGATTGTGATATAGCCGTTGCCCAGGCCAAGCAGCAGCATCAAGCCAACGTCCACCCAGGTCACGGTGATAAATCCCATCACCCCCACCACAAGCCCAAATACCGCCAGCAGCGCCAGCAGCAGCAGGCGCATCGTCTGCCCGCCTGGTCGGGGGAGCGTCCCGGCCAGCAGAAAGCCACCCAGGTTGCCACCAGCAAAACCAGACATCAGCAGACCGAACGCGACCGCACCCTCCGTCAAACGCTGATCGGCCAGCACCGGCACCCCGACCAGAATCGGGCCAACAAAGAAGCAGTTGACCGCGGCAATAACCAGAAATATCAGCCGTAGCGCCGGATCATTCCATACATGGCGCAGGCCGGCCCCAATCGCAGCCCAGATATGCTCCTGTGCTGCGGTGTGGGGCGTGGCGGGGTCAGTTGGCGAGG
>DAOTUF010000280.1:0-1903 GCA_034437495.1 Chloroflexaceae bacterium
CGAGCCACAAACAGAGACCAGCCAGCCACCAACCAGCCAGCCAGCCACTCCACCGCCATTCGCTACGAACATCCAGCCTCGCGCCCCGAAGCTCCAGACCGTGCGGGTGCGCGTCGACCGGCTGGATAAGCTTATCAACCTCACGGGCGAACTGGTCGTCGGGCACCAGATGCTCACCGACCACACAGCGATGCTCTATGAATTGAACGCTGTGCTGCAAGCCCACGAGCGTGAACTGCTGACCCTTGACGCTCTGCTCCGTGACCTCCACCTCTCCCCCAACCAGCGCCAGCGCCTCGACCAGCACATCAACACCCTTCTCAACCAGAGCGACCAGTCCTACCAGTTGGTGCGCGCTCAACTCGACCGCTTTAGCCGCCACGTAGACCAGCAGGGGATGCTCATTGGCGACCTGGAGCAGGAGGTGATGGCGGCCCGTATGCTGCCCATCTCAACGGTGTTGAGCACACTGCCGCGAGCCGTGCGCGAACTGGCCAACGCCACCAACAAAGAAGTCGATCTTCGCATCCAGGGCGAAACCACCGAACTGGACCGCAAGCTCCTGGAAGCGCTCAATGACCCGCTGCTCCACCTGGTCCGCAATGCGATAGACCATGGGGTCGAGCCACCCGACACCCGGGCGGCCAGCGGAAAACCGCGGCAAGGGCTGATTGAAGTCTCCGCCGGCGCGACCGGGGGGGAGGTGCATATCACCATTGCCGACGATGGCCGCGGAATGGCCCCCCAGAAGCTCCGGGAGATTGCCGTTCAGAAAGGGCTGATAAACAAAGAAAATGCGGCCCTCCTGTCCGACCAGGAGGCGCTTGAACTCGTCTTCCTGCCGGGCTTCAGTTCTGCCCAGATGATTACCGATATCTCCGGGCGCGGCGTGGGGATGGATGTCGTCCGAACCAATATCAACGAACTGGGCGGGCAGGTGAGCCTCGAATCGCAGCCGGGGAAGGGCACCCGTATCACGCTCATTCTGCCGCTGACCATCGTTACCACGCGCATCCTCCTCATTCGCCTGGGCACCTATACGTTTGCGCTGCCGGCGTCGGGGTGCCATGGGATTATCTGGGCGCAGCAGGACCACATCCAAACGCTGGAGGGGCGGGAAATGATTACCCACGATGGGCAGACCATTCCGCTGATGCGGATGGCCGACCTGATGCAACTCGAAGCCGAAACCCCCTTCCAGAACGGCAACCGCGAGCCGGCGGTGCTGATTGGTAGCTCGAAAAAGCTCATGAGCCTGCTGGTGGACCAGCTGCTTGACGAACGCGAAGCCGTCGTCAAACCGCTCGGCCCCGTCTTCGAACGGCAGCGGCGCTACAATGGCGCGGTCCAGCTTGGCGACGGGCAGCTGGTGCTGCTGCTCAATCCTATCGCCCTGGTCCAGGCGGCTCGTGGCATCACACAGCCGCGTATCACCATATCGGCGGCTCCCCTCCAACCCCACCGCCGTCCGCGGCTGCTGGTTGCCGAAGACTCCTTCACGACCCGTGAACTCATCCGCAGCATCCTGCAATCGGCGGGCTACGAAGTGACAGCGGCCATAGATGGACACGATGCACTTGACAAACTTCGCATGCAACCCTACGATCTGGTTGTCACCGATGTCGAAATGCCAAAAGTTGACGGGTTTCAACTGACCTCGCGTATTCGGGAAGAACTGGGAGAGCACGACTTGCCCGTGGTCATCATCACCAGTCTGGCTTCAGACGAATACCGTCGGCGCGGGTTGGAGGCGGGGGCGCAGGCCTATATTGTGAAGAGCCAGTTCAACCAGGATAATCTGCTCAACGTCATTCAGCAGCTTCTCGGGCATGAGGGGGAAGCATAGCGCAGAAGGGGAATGAGCAACCTGCACCACAGGCCGAACCCATGGTATGCTTATCAT
>DAOTUF010000281.1:0-3075 GCA_034437495.1 Chloroflexaceae bacterium
AAGGGGTGGTGCTTGGCGGCGACCGTTACCCCGACAGCAACACCCTGGACCACCTGCTGCGCTACGAAGCCGACCCGAACGTCAAGATGATGGTCCTGCTCGGCGATGTGGACGGCGTGGACGAGTACGAGGTCGCCGGGGCGCTCAAGGGAGGACGCATCACCAAGCCCGTCGTCGTCTGGTGCTCCAGCGGCCACATCCGTGCGGTCCCCTCTGTCACCCAGGTGGGGCACGTGGCCCTGATGGACGAGGGCACGACGGGAGGAACCAAGAACGAGATGCTGCGGAAGGCAGGAGCCATTGTTCCCGACAGTTTTGGCAAAATTGGTCAGGTCATCAGCCAGACCTACCGCAAGCTGGTGGATGACCGCGTGATAGCACGGGAACTCGACCTCATCCCCGAGCCGTCCATCACGAACGGCAACGGCACCCAGTTGCTCTACCAGGGTATGCCCATCTCGAAGATTTTCGAGCAGGACATCGGTATCGGGGGGGTGTTGGGGTTGCTGTGGTTCAAGCGGTTGCTGCCAGCCTATGCCCGCCGCTTCATTGAGATGGTGCTGATGGTCATTGCCGACCACGGCCCCGCCGTCTCCGGTGCCCACAATGCCATCGTGTCTGCGCGGGCCGGGAAAGACCTGATTTCATCGCTGGTGTCGGGCATCCTCACCATCGGGCCGCGGTTTGGTGGGGCCATCGACGGGGCCGCCCAGACCTTCTCCCGGGCGCACGACTCCGGCCTCACGCCGCAGCAGTTTGTGGACGATATGAAGAACCGCGGGCAGCTTATTCCGGGTATTGGCCACCGCATCAAGTCGGTTCACAACCCCGATATGCGCGTGACCATTATCAAAGAGTATGCCAGGGACCACTTCCCGAGCACAGACCTCCTGGACTATGCGCTGGAGGTTGAGAAACTGACCACGCATAAGCGGAGCACGCTCATTTTGAACGTCGATGGGTGCATTGCGGTGGCGTTCGTCGATCTCATGCGGTCCTGCGATGCGTTCACCAGGGAGGAGGCAGACGAATATGTGAATATCGGGTGTCTGAATGGTCTGTTTGTGTTGGGTCGGAGTATCGGCTTTGTCGGCCATTTCATTGACCAGAAGCGGCTCAAGCAGGGGTTGTATCGGCACCCCTGGGATGATATTGCCTATATGATCCCGTCGGAAGTGCAGCGGTTCGAGTAGCGACGGTTGTCGGTTGGTCGGTTGGTCGGTTGTCGGTCCAAGTTTCTTGTGTCTTTTGGATTGTTTCAGGCAGAACCAGAACGAAGTCTAGAGGAGGATACGATGTCAGGAATAACGTACGCGGTACCGGATGGAGACCCCATCACCACTCAGGATGGCAAGCTCCAGGTTTCGAACCACCCGATTCTGCCCTTTGTCGAGGGCGATGGGACGGGGCCGGATATCTGGCGGGCCAGTGTGCGCATCTTCGATGCGGCGGTGGAGCACGCCTACAGCGGTGAGCGCAAAATCATGTGGATGGAGGTGCTGGCGGGTGAGAAGGCCTTCAAAACCACGGGCGAGTGGCTGCCCGATGCAACGGTTGAGGCATTCAAGAACTACCTGGTGGGCATCAAGGGGCCGCTGACTACCCCCGTCGGGGGGGGTATCCGCAGCCTGAACGTGGCGCTGCGGCAGTTGCTCGACCTCTATGTCTGTCTGCGCCCGGTGCGCCACTTCCCTGGTGTTCCGTCGCCGGTCAAGCGCCCGGAACTGGTGGATATGGTGACGTTCCGCGAGAACACCGAAGATATCTACGCGGGCATTGAATATCGGGCCGGCACGCCAGAAGCCCAGAAGATGCTGGATTTCCTGAGCGAGACCTTTCCCCAGGATTTCAAAAAGGTGCGCTTTGGCACCGCCGAACGCGCCAGCGAGTTTTTGCAGATGACCGGCTCGTCCGAGCCGGGCACGGTCGAGGTCGGTATCGGCATCAAGCCGGTCAGCCGTGTGGGGACGGAGCGGTTGGTCGGTGCGGCGATTGAGTACGCCATCCGGCAGGGCCGCAAGAGCGTGACCATGGTGCAGAAGGGCAACATTATGAAGTTCACCGAGGGCGCGTTCCGCGACTGGGGCTACGCCCTGGCCGAACGAGCCTACGGCGACAAGACCTACACCTGGGCGCAGTGGGAGCGCACGAAGGCCGAGAAGGGCGAGGCCGAGGCCAACGCCGAGCAGAAAGCGGCGCTGGAGGCAGGCAAAATCCTGGTGAAGGATGCCATTGCCGATATCGCGCTCCAGCAGGTGCTCACGCGCCCGGAGGACTTCGACGTGATTGCCACGCTCAACCTCAACGGCGACTACATCAGCGATGCGCTCGCGGCGCAGGTGGGCGGCATTGGGATTGCCCCCGGCGGCAATATCAACTACATCACCGGGCATGCCATCTTCGAGGCGACCCACGGGACCGCCCCCAAATATGCCAACCTGGACAAGGTGAACCCGTGCAGTGTGGTGCTCAGCGGCGAAATGATGCTGCGCTATATGGGGTGGAACGAGGCCGCCGACCTGATTGTCAAGGGGTTGGAGCGCACCTTCGAGAGCAAGGTCGTCACGTATGACTTTGCCCGCCTGATGACCGGGGCCACCGAGGTGCGCACGTCGGAGTTTGCCAGCGCGGTCATTGAGAACATGAAGCGGTAAGCTTCGGCACCGTTCGGCGCTGTGCGAGGGGGGATGAGCCACAACACGAAGGTATCGGGTGCGGCTCGTCCCCCCTCATCTTCCATCCATATCTCGCATCCCTACCCACCAGACCTCACCCCTCACCGCATCACCAGCGGCACATACAGGCGGTGGGAGGAGAAATCGGGCTGCACCTCAAAGACCACTTCTTGCACGGGCGACTGGTTGCCTGCCCGGTCCTCCGCCTGGTAGCGCAGGTGGTAGCGGCCCGCTCCCAGTTCCCCCAGGTCAACCACGGTCAGGTCCGTTCCCCCCGGACCCATCACCAGGGCCGTCACCGTGGTCCAGGCCGAACCATCCCACGAATAGCGCAGGGAGGCCACCCCGCTGCCCCCCTGGTCATCGGCGGTGAGGAAGAGCCGGGGCGCAGCACGAAAGA
>DAOTUF010000282.1:0-17845 GCA_034437495.1 Chloroflexaceae bacterium
GTGAACATATCGAAGTAGGTCTGCACCCCGTGCAGGTGGAGCAGGTTGAAGCTCGCGCCCCGTGCGGCCTCCAGGATGCGGAAATCGTGTGGGCGGCAGTGTTCCCGGTACTCGTCCGGGCTGAGCGCCGTCGCTCGGGCATACTGGGTGGCATAGAACACGCCGTCCGCGCCAGCGTCGAGCACCGCCTGCACGAAGGCGACCGTCGTTTCAGCAATGAGGTCCAGGACAGGCCGAAGCTGCTCCGGGTAGCGCCGGAGGTGAACCACTTCCAGCGGACTCCCCACCAGGTGGCGGGCCTGGTCCATCGGACTGAAGATGGTTTCGATGATAGTCACATCCGGCCCGACCAGTTCGCGCAGGCGGCGGATGCACGCGAGCTGCTGTCCTAGCGTGCCCGAGTGGGCGTCCAGCGGCTTCAGCTTCCCCCAGTCCTCTGGCGATTTCACGGGATACGTGATATACTCGCTGGTACCGTGGGCATGCCCGCGGTAGGCAATCTCCACACCCCAGTCGGCTACGGAATAGTGGCTCGACGGGGTGAGCTTGACAAAATCCCAGTCATACTGGTGCTGAAACGCGGCGGCGGAGAGAGCCAGTTGTTCGGCGTCCTGGTCGTCTACGGGCCAGTGCCGCCAGAGAGCGACCGGCACGCGGTCAACGGCTTCCCCCTTGATGGCAGCGGCAAGGCGTTCTCGTCTCGTCATACTCGTCATTATGGTGTGCTCCTTGGGTTCTGTCGAGTCTTACCCGGGTCATGTCCCGGTCAGGTCATGGACCACATACCAGGTACGGACCAGACAGACAAAGCGGATACTGACCTGATTATACTATGCATTTCAAAGAATCGTTTCTCAACCTGATCTATACGTGGGCGATTGCCGGAACCCTGCTCTACCGCCAGATGACCGGAGCCACCCGCATCGGGGTGCGGGCGCTGGTGGTGCGGGGCAGCGAGGTTGCGCTGGTTCGTCACCGCGGCGGGGCCATGCCGTGGGGGTTGCCCGGCGGCGGGATGCACCCCCACGAAACGCTGGAAGAGGCCGTCCAGCGCGAAGTGCGGGAAGAGACCGGCTGCACGGTCCGGGTCGTCCGGCTGCACGGGATATACTACGCCAACCACCGCGGCTACCGGAATGGAATCGTGGTGTTTGTCTGTGCCCCCCTGACTGACCTGCACCCTCCCGCCAATGACCTGGAAATTGCGACGGCGCAGTATGCCTCCCTGCACGCCCTGCCAGATGGGACCGATGTCGGAACCCGCCTGCGGGTCGGGGAGTATGTGCGGGGAGAGGTGGGCGTTGTCGGGCACGGCTGGAATGGACCATAGCGCAGACGGAACCCGAAGGGAACAGCAAGAGAAAGAGCAGGAGAAAGAGAACACCATGCTTTATACCCCCGTGGTCGCAACGCTCGGCTATGTGCTGTCGCCTGATGGCACCTCGGTGCTGATGCTCCACCGCAATGTTCGCCCCGACGACCACCACTATGGCAAGTATAACGGTCTGGGGGGGAAACTGGAAACGAACGAGGACGTGGTAAACGGGATGCGGCGCGAACTCCGCGAGGAGGCGGGTATCGAGCCGCTGGCGCTGGCCCTGCGCGGCACCATCAACTGGTCGGGCTTTGGGAAGCACAACGAAGGCTGGCTGGCGTTCATCTTTCGGATTGACCGCTGGTGCGGCACCCCGCCTGGCCACAACGAAGAAGGAACGCTGGAGTGGGTCCCCCGGGAACGCCTCCTGAGCCTGAACCTGTGGCCCGGCGACCGCTACTTCCTGCCCATGGTGTTCAGCGACGACCCGCGCCAGTTCCACGGTATCATGTCCTACGAAGGGGAACAACCGGTCCACTGGAGCTACGTGCTCATCTAGCCCTGGCCCCCCACTCACCGGTAGACCTCCAGCAGGCGGTCCATCATCGTTTCCAGCGTAAAGTGCTGCTCCAGACGGACCCGGCAGCGGTGCCCCATCTCCTGACGGGTGGCGGGGTCGGTCAGATGTTCCAGGGCCGCGTCCAGTTCGTCCGCGCTCCCCGGCGCAACGATGAGGCTATCGCCGCCAAGCAATTCCGCGATACCAGCTACCCCGGTCGCTACCACGGGCAGCGCGTGGCCCATCGCCTCCAGCACCGTGTAGGGCATCCCCTCATAGCGTGAGTGGAGGACATACCCGTCCATACTGGCATAGACCGCGTCCATATCGGTGCGAAACCCCGCCACAGTGATGCGCTGATGCAGCCCGGCCCGGTCTATCGCAGCGCGGACCTCGGGCATCAACTCGCCATCCCCCACCAGCAGATAGTGTTCCTCCTGAGCCGCGTAGCGCCGGGCGCGGCGAGCCGCAACCTCCACAAAGAGCAGCGGGTCCTTCTGCGCCGAGAGCCGCCCGATACTTCCGAGCAGGCGGGTCGTATCGGGGATGCCCCACTCCTGCCGCAGCCGGGCGCGGTCGGCGGGGTGGCGGCTGAGGTCGGGCAGTTCCACGCAGTTCGGGATGATGCACAGACGTTTCGGGGGGGCAATCCGGTGGGTGGAGGCATACGCATATTCATCCTGCGACACGGCAACGACGCGGTGCGCCAGACGACCACACACCTGCTCCAGCGCCAGGTACATCGCCCGCCGACGCCCGGTGGCTCCCGCCGAGACGAAGGCGTTGGGGGTGAAGACAATCCGCCGCGCTCCGGCCAACCGCGCCGCCACTCCTCCGACCGCTGCCGCTTTGGAGCTATGCACATGCACCACATCGAAGGGGCCGTGCTGCCGCAGATAGCGCGTGAGCGCGAGCACCGAACGGGCATCGGTCGGGGGGTGTATCTCGCGTCCCATGGGGATATCGCGCACCTGGATATGGGGAGCCAGCGGTTTCAGATGGGCATGATAGCGGGCGTCGGCGCGGCGCAGGGAGTGGAGCAGGTGGACTTCGTGGCGCTCTCCCTGCTCCGCCCGTCGCACCAACCCGCCCGTCACGTCCAGCACGTGCCGTCCCACCCCGGCCAGGGTCGCTTCAACCACCTGGGCAATGCGCAAACCTGTACTCAACGCTGCACCTGCTCTTCCTGGTTGACCATGCGCCACACCTGCTCCCACTGCTGCTGCTCTTCCCGGGTGATGGGGCGAGCACGGTGGGGCAGCAGCCGATAGTTCAGCCCCGTGGTGACTGCCACAATTTCAACCATTGCCTTTATCGCATTGATCGCTGCCGAGAGCACGGCAAGATCGACGCGTCCAAGGCGCAGGGCCTCCCGGAAGAACACCCGCATCAGGGTAGACCTGGTCTTGAGCATTTTGTTCAAATCGAGCCGTTCCCGCCGCACCCCGAGCAAAATGCCCGGGACATTTGCAAAGGTGCTGGTACGATAGGTCCGCAATAGGAGCACCTGGTCCTGGGCCTTTATCGCCGTTTCATCATAGGGATGCTGTTGGAACCAGGAGAGCGGACCAAAGAAATTGGTATGGGCAATGGGAAACACCGCCCGGAATGCTCTCGCACAAATCTGGTCATGCCGCTCAGGGCTATCGAGCTTTCCCAGGGCAACCCCATCGTAGCCAAACACGATGGCCCCCGCCCCTACGAGGTCGACATCCGGGTGTGAGACCAGGTAATTCCTCTGCTGCTCAAACTTCTGTGGGTACGCGATATCATCGCCGTCCATGCGGGTAAAATACATTCCCTGGCTCATCTGGACGGCCTGGTTGAGCCGAACGGGCAACCCGCGATTCTCCGCGCAGGCATGGAGTTGAATGCGGGGGTCTTGAAACTGGCGGGCCACCTGGAGCGTTCCATCTGTGGAGCCATCGTCAATCAGCAGCAGTTCCCAGTTGCGGTAGGTCTGGAACAGGATGGAGCGAATGGACTCGGCAAGCGTCTGTTCGCAATTATAGACCGGCATTCCAATACTAATCAGGGGTTCTGGTTTCATAGGAAAAGCATGAGAATATCAAACACGAGATCATTTCATCATGTCGTGCAAGGGCGACCGGAAAGATGGAGTTGGTGGGCCTCCTCATACAGGCTGGCAAGTGTTTCGACACTCTGTTGGATATTGAACGGGCTGGAGGTCAGGGTGGTGAGGCGGTTCCTGGTTGATAGGGACGTATCAGCCCACTCTTGCTGCCGGGGCATGGTCTCCAGGACCACCCTGGCCCAGGCAGCAGCCGGCTCTGACAGCGACAGGCTCCGTACGAGCGGGGGAAACACCGTGGCTTCCTCCGGGACGACATCCGAAATCACACACGGAAGCCCCGCTGCCTGTGCTTCGATCAGCACCAGTCCCAACCCTTCAAACAAGGATGGGAAGACCAGCATATCCATCGCTCCCATCATCAGGCGTGGCACATCGGCGCGAGAGCCAGCAAACAGGACCCGATGGGCAAGGCCCAACCGGGCAACCTGCTGTTCCATCGATGGTCGCAGCGGACCGTCCCCGACCAGGAGAAAGAAGGTCTCTGGTCGTTGCCTGATAACTTCATGGGCCACATCAATCAGAAAGGTATGATTCTTTTCGGGAGAGAAATTCCCAACATGCCCCACAACCAGCGCTTGCCCCGGCAGCCCCAGTTCTCTCCGAACGGCGTGGGCATCAACCGGGGTATGAAACGGTTGCACGTCAATGCCACAGGGACAAACCCTCCACCGAGGGTCTTGTTCCCAGGAAGCGCCAAATGTGCTGTTCGCGGCTCTCCTGCTTACCGCCAACCCCGCAGTGGCATACGTTCGGGTCCAGTATTGCATCAACTGCAAATAGAGCCACCGCACCGGACTGGCGGTTCGACGCAGGTGGGAGGTATCACTGTGAATGTGGGCAATCCGAACGGGTATCCCCTCCTGATAGGCAAGGCGAAGGATATAGCCACTAAAATGGCGGATATGGCTGTGAATGAGGTCATAGGGACCATGGGCATCCAGGGCATGGCGAAACATGGCTCCGTAGTGCCAGGGCCGACGGCTATGACAGCAGGTTATGATAGTGCCCCCAAGTGCGCGGAATGATTCGGTGTAGGCTTGCGTGGGGACATGCTCTGGTGCAACCCGCAGCATATAATCCATCTGAAAGCGGCTGCGATCCATGCGGCGGGCCACCTGCCAGAGCCAGGTTTCGGTACCGCCCCGGTCCAGACCACTGAGTACGTGCAGGACCCGAATGGGAGGTTGCCGTCCTGGGGCCATCTCGTTCTCGGGTTGGCTCGCGTCGTCGGGTTTCACATTCGTTCCCCTATTTTTGCACAGGCTTGTTCCTGGTTTGCTGGCTTCGGCTCGGTGGCATTCAGGACGACCCACCCGTAGCCAGTGGCCATCACCAGAAACGAGCCGATGAGAGAGACTGCCGCGCCCTGCAAGCCGTAGGGTGGGGTGAGCAACCAGCACAACCCGATCAGCAAGACCATGCTCAGGCTCAGAATGACCGGCTGCGCGGAGATACGCCGGCAGGCTGTGGCCGCATAGCCAAAAAACGATGCCAGGTTTTCAATTCCTGCGGCAAGCATCACCCACACAAACACGGTTTGATAGGCAAAAGAAGGGCCGTAGAGGAGGGTGAGCAGGCGGTCTCCTCCAACCAGCGCCATCACCACCAGGCCTCCCCCCAGAACTCCACCGATGGCGAGCAGTCGGGTCAGCAGGGTGCGGAACGCAGCCAGGTTGCCAGTGGCATAATATCGGGACAATCGGGGGGAGGCCGCCTGCCCAAGTGCCCGGATGACCATGGTATTGGCGACCCGAATGTAGTCCAGGGCGGCGAAAATCCCCAGGGCCGCTTCCCCGATAGACCACTCAACGAAGTAGCGCGGGATGTTCCCATTGAGCGAGAGCAGCAGCATCACCAGACCAAGCGGCAGGGCCAGACCGACCAGCTTGCGAAGGGTTGCCAGGTGCCATCGTGGAAGAGCATGGTCCCACAGGCTCGGTCTTGCCATTCCCGGACAGCCAACCCCGTCGCCCTGAGCATGGACAACCTGCGCCAATACCTGCATACCGCACCGCAAGTCGTAGCCTACCAGCACCGCGGCCCAGGCTCCTGCCATCGCAACAACTGCCCAGAAGAGGTCGTACGTCAGCGCAAACACCAGCCACAGACTTACCAGCGACAATCCCCCCTTGAGCATCATGGATTTCGCGACCCGGTCCATCTGCTCATGTTGCTGAAACAGGCCATAGTAGACATCGCTGAGCGCCTCAATCGCTCTGGCAACTCCCATCGCCACAATGACCATGGCTGTTTCTCGCCGATAGCCTGCCCCTCCTGCAATGGCGAGAATGGTGAGCAAGGCCGGCCCGACAGTGGCAAGGCGCAGGCCAAGGTAATCGGCAAAGTGGTATTCCCCTCTGGCATCGGTAGCCTGTATCTGTCGAAGCTGGAGGCTCGTGAACATCATCACGGGGGTCGCGATGGCGAGGCCAAGCGCAAACTGCCCCACAACCCCCGGCGAGCCGAGCCTTGCTAGCACGGTGAGCATTCCCCACTGGCAAGCAGCATAGACCATGTTTCCAGCGAAGGTCCAGGAGAAATTGCCGCGCAGAGACGGCCCGGAGCGCATGGGATGGAGAGGATTGACCTGTTTCACGGTACGGGTGGTTTTTTCCCAGAAAGGAGCATGCCGACCGTAAGATAGAACGCCATCGTAATGCCAACACCTAGCGATCCAAACGTATTCGATACCATGGTTACTATCCAGAAGTAAACGATAATGAGCAAAGGAGCCAGCCCATCGGGATGGTCCCGATACCTGAGCGCGTATCCGTAGCCATAATACAGACTGCCTGCCATAAAGCAACCGAGAAATCCGGCTGCTACGATACCACTTTCGGCCAGAACTTGCAATAGGCCATTGTGCGCACCAGGTATGACTAATTGGCTGAAGTAGTCACTGCCGTGCCCGAAAAAGGTGGCATCCTCCAGGACCAATGCCCAGAATACCTGCCGACTGGAGAGCACGTTTTGTTCGGCTACCTTTACGAGAAATTTCTGGGCGATGCCATTCCAGATATACAGGACATCCTGGGGGTGGGTCAGCGCTGCAACCCCGACTATGAGCACCGCCACCATCCCCGCTTTGAGCAAGCTGCGGAACACTCCCTTTGCAATCACTATTCTAGCCTGTGCAAGGTGAACGCGCACCGCCCGCGCTGCGACCAGCAGGGCCAGCACCAGGAATGTGACCATATTGGTGCGCGAAGAAGAGAGGAAAATCAGGGCCAGCGCTCCGAGCAGCACCACCACCAGCGACGAGAGATACCAGATAGACTTACGGGTCGTTAGCGCTGCACTGAGGAGAATAAACACCCCCGTGGCAAACGTCATGGTGGCTTCGCCCATCTGGTTGGCCCAGAAGAATATTCCCCGATACATCCAGTTCGTATGCACGGGTTGGAGCCAGAGGGAGGCGACGATATAGGGAAGGTTGCCCAGAATCATTGCCCAGGTGATGAGCCGTATGCCGTGGGTCCCGACGACGCTGGGAACCGCCAGGAACAGCAGCAGGGGAACCCCCACCAGAAACCACAGGCCATCGAGGATGAGGTGCTGGTCAACGTGGAGCAGCGCGGAGAGCAGCACCATCATCCCAAACCCCACCCACGGAACCATCAAGGGGACGACCATACGGCAATAGGACCATCTCTGGAAGAGCGAAAGCGCCCCCAGGATTCCCAGGCTTCCACCTGCCAGAACGAGACGCAACGTGATCAAAATTGGTCGGGTCGCTTCGATGGGAGGCACCTGCACCCGCATCAGGATAAGCGACCCGATGAGCACGGCAAGCAGGATAAGCAGCACTACCCGACGGACACCGGGCCAGGTTATGGTACCTGGTGTTCTCTGGTATGAACGGAATGGAAGGGAAAATTCAGCCATAGATATCACTCATCACTCATCACTCATCACTCATCACTCGTCACTCATCACTCGTTGCTTGCTACTCGCCACTCCTCACTCATTGCTTGCTCGTCCCTTCTATCGCTGGCAAGACGCGGAACTTCGGCGCGTCCAGCACGAGCGCGGAGGGAGGAGCTACGGAGATGGGCCGAACTTCCAGGGCATCCACTTCGAGTATCCCAGGAGCGTAAGACTGGATTATCGGGATGAATTCCTGGTCCCACGGAAGCTGGTTCTGGGCGACGATGACCGCCCGCCGCCAGGTGCCATAGGTGTCAGGGAGCGCCAGCCACCAGGGGTCTGGTGCTTCCCATGCCCGAACATGGGGTTTCACTTGCAAGCTGACCGTGCGGTAGGAGAAGCTGAGAACATACCACCCCTGCGAGTCCCCTGCTCCCGAAGGTTGCCCATCGGTATGCGCAACCCTGGACTGAAGCGCAGTCATAGCCTGCCACTTGCCCGGCTGGTTCTGGACCCAGAATCCGTGTATCCGTGCTGACCGCTGCCCCTCAAAGGGGAAGACCGTTTCGGCTCCTATCGTGAAGTTCGCACGGCTAAAGAGAATCTGATTAAACCCTTCAATCCATGACCAGGCTTCTGGCGTCCCACGGTTCCACCTGTCCAGTTCCCCATTAGCCGCCAGGTTTTCTCCGAGCGACAGGTGCTCTTCCGGGACATTGAGCAACTCAGCCACAACCCGGTGCTGGTTGGTCATCTCATCAAGAATGCCCTGAAGCGTTGCTGAAGGGGAGCGCAGCAGGGGAGGAGAGGAGGACGCGCGGTGCAGGGGGGAGGAGGGAACCAGAGAAGAACGTGCTTCCTGCACGCGGGTGGCGGCCTGGTTGCACGGCTCAGGTCCAGCGCCTGCCCCTTCCAGCGCAGCACACACGCGGATCATACTGGTCAGACCGGCCAGGTCTGCGGGAACTGCGGCCAGATACTGGTCGTACCAGGTTGCTGCCTGCATCAGCAATGCTTCCTGGGAGAGGGGAGTGAGGGCGGCGGAAGACGCCTGAGCCTCGGCAATCATCCCGAGGCGAAGTCTGGCCCGTTCGTAGGTGTAATGCCCGCCTAATGCCTGGCGATAGGCGCGTTCCGCCTGCGCCAACTTCCCCTGCCGATGATACCACTCCCCCAGGTAGAAGGGCCAGACAGCGTGGCCCGGAGCACGTGCTATCAGGTGTTCCAGCACGTGTCCTACGGACGGGGCTTCGGGGTATTGCCAGACCAGAAACGCAGCCACATACAGCGTCGTATAGCCTTGCCACAGTCCGTCATCTTCCAGCAGAGGAATAACGTTTGTGATGGAGGGCAGCAGGCGCTCGTCAGCCGGCTTGATCGCATCCAGGGGAAACGCTTGCAGGGCAGATTGGTACGACGCTGCCAGCGCCGGGCGACCTGCCTGGACTGCCCGTTTCCAGAGGTAGTAGTTGGCATACAGATCCATCGGGCGGGCTTGCCGCGCTGCATCCAGGGCATTCCGTTGCACTCCCTGAAGCTGAAGGTAGGACCAGGCTACCACGTCGCCCACCAGGGGGGACGGCGGAGACGGAAACACCGTCAGGGTTTTTCCCGGCAATGGCAATGACTCGGAGAGCACTATCAGTCGCTCCGGCTGGTCAGCGAAGGCAGAGGCCGTTGCGAGGAGGATATCCTGTTGCAACAGGGGGTTGAAACGAGTGCCGGGCACGGTTGGCGCGAGGACCTGTGCGGCAGTGGGGGCATCGCCGGTGGCAAGGAGCAGCCGCCCCAGACCCCACCGAAGGGAACGGCTCTGGGGAGCCAGGTTCAGCGCCCGCTCAAAAAAGTGGCGCTCCGCAGTTACGGAGGGTGCTGCAAGGGGAGCGCGGGGGTCGCCTTGCATAGACATGTACGCCGGTCTGTCCAACGGCAGTGGATTTGCGTGCTCCAGAAGTGCGTTTCGGAAGCCGAGCATGGCGACATTCCCCAGAGCATGGGCGACCAGCGTCGGCCCTGCTCCCAGGACGGCAACCCCGACCACCAGGATGCCCCCTCTCACCAACCAGCGACTGCGCCAGGGGGTGGGCCACCAGCGCGGCCCCTCCCTCTGATAGTCCTGAGAAACGGGGTGGGTGGCTCTGGTCAAGCGCCATAACGCTACCCCCATCCCCCACAGCGCCCACAGGATAACGGACGGACGCACCATCCCCCAGGTGATGGCATCGCCCAACCCATGGACGACCAGGGCAACCTGGCTTCCCAGTAACCCCGCAGCCAGTCCAGTCATCAACGGAGTATCTATCTTCTGGCATCGGCGATATCCCTGCCACACAACGATACTGACTACCCCCACCAGAGCACACCAGGCCAGCAACCCCACAATACCCAGGTCAATGCCTACCTGCAAAAAAAGGTTGTGGGCATGGGGAAGGTCCTCGCGGATTGCTGGAGCAAAGGGATAGAGCACCTCGGCGGTTGGGAGAAACGCCCCCATTCCAATACCAGTCAGGGGAAAATCCTGGAACATCGCCAGCGCCCGGACCCACACCTCCAGGCGGTGGCTGCGCTCCAGTGCCGCGAGTACCGTTGACCATCCCAATGGGAACAAAACGACCAGCCCGGCTCCCACCGCCCCCGCTAGCAACAGCCCTCCCTTTCGCCAGCGCAGTATGGTGATGACCAGCATCGTATCCACCAGCGCGACCAGCGCCCCGCGTGAGAGCGAGAGGAGGATGACTCCGCCCATGACCAGGACGGTAATACCCAGAAACCCGCGGACAGGCCACGCGAGATGTTGGGAGTGGAACAGCAGAAGACTTACCGGATATGGTATCAGGAGAACAAGATACCCCGCCATAACGTTCGGGTGGATGGTATCAGCGACCAGGAGCGGAAGGGACTGATAGAGGGAGTGCGGAGCTATAGACAGTTTCCAGTCAAACCACCTGACACTGACAAAAGAGAGCAACGCCAGAAACACCCCGCTCCCCACGGCCCCCACCAGCAGCACCCGCAGTCGCCCCGGGGAAGTAGCCCAGTTGACCAGCGCGGAGTATAACCCGATGCCCGTCAGCAGCCGATAGACCTGGGGAATGGTAATCTCTGGCCATGCCGTAGCCCACAGGGTCACGGGGAGGAGCAGCACGAGCAGCACAATGGGGACATCGAGGGGGGTGCGCACCGTCGGGCGACCGAAGGCCAGCCAGCGCACCGGCCAGAAGCCCCCGACCACCACCAGCGCTGGAAGCAACAACCGTTCGGACGCCACACTCGCTGCCACCGCCAGCACAACCACCCAGATTTCAGCCCGGGCCAGCCAGCGAGCGCCTGTCTGCCAGGGGGGGGAGGGCCTTTCGAGCACCGGTCTGTTCCTCATCCCACGTCCCACGTCCTTCGTTCGTCCCTGATATGCCCTATTGTAGCACACCTCTCTGCTCGTCATTCCGCACCAGCAGTTGACACCATCCCCCTTCCCCGCTACAATCCTCCCAGAGAGATTCCCGACGAGGCCATGATCATGACCAGGTCCGAAGTCATGGCGCTACGGAGCAACATCACCCATGCCCAATGTCCAGGCCCACGATAGAATCGCCATTGCCAGCGGGTTGGTGATGGTTCCACTGAGCGGAGCAGCGTGGATAGTCGCAGGCAGCACCCCCACCGAAGCCGCCATCAACACAGCGGTGCTGGTTGGTTCGCACCTGGCCTGCTCCTACTGGCTCAGCCCCGACCTTGACATTGACAGCGCGATAGACAACCGATGGGGTCCCCTGGGGTTCATCTGGAAGCCCTATGAGCGACTGGTCCCCCACCGCCACTGGCTGAGCCACTCCGGTCTTTCGGTGCTGCTGCGGCTGCTCTACCTGCTGGTGCCGCTCGGGGTGCTGCTCTATCTCATCTCCCTGGTCTACCCGGACCCTATGCACGCTGGCTTTGCGTGGCTGGTCGCGAAGGGGCAGGACCACCCGGAGATACCGGTGCTGCTGCTGGTGGGGGCCGTGTTCAGTGACCTGCTCCACACCATCTCGGACCACCTTTCCACCACCGGCAAGCGGTGCCTACGGTGTCTGCGGCGGTCGCGGCGGTCGCGGCGGTCGCGGCGGTCGCGGCGGCCCGACCGCCGCCGACGCTTGCTCCGACGGATGCGAAATAAGCGAAAACGCACTCGTTGACCGGTTGTTGCTAGCCTGTTGACAGGTTGGGCAGCGAGTGACTATGAGGAACGAGGAACGAAGAACGATGCTACCACCCGATACCCTGTTGCAAGACCGCTACCTGGTGACACGCCTGATTGCCCGGGGAGGCATGGGCGCGGTCTATGAAGCCGTTGACCAGCGCTTTCGCAGCCCGGTGGCGCTGAAGCAGAAGACGCTCAGCACGCCGGAGGCCGACGCCGCCTTCGAGCGCGAGGCGCGGTTACTCAACGGGCTGCGTCACGCGGCCCTCCCGAAGGTCACAGACTACTTTTCCGATGAGCATGGGCAATTCCTGGTCATGGAGTACATCCCGGGGGATGACCTGCACACCATGTTGACGCGGCAGCAGCGCCCCTTCCTGCTCGATGACGTGCTCCGCTGGTCGGACCAGGTGCTCGACGCCCTGGACTACCTCCACCAGCAGCGCCCGCCCGTCATCCACCGCGACATCAAGCCCCAGAACCTCAAACTGACCGCAGATGGGCAGGTTATCCTGCTGGATTTTGGCATTGCCAAGGGGGGGATGCCGCGTCAGACCCAGGGCACAGAGGGACGGAGCGTCCGGTTCTACACGCCCGAGTATGCCCCGATTGAGCAGGTTGACGGGAGCGGCACCGAACCGCGGAGCGACCTGTATGCACTGGCGGCCACGCTCTACCACCTCCTGACCAGCACGGCCCCCGCCGACGCGCTCTCTCGGATGAGCAGCATGGCCTCCGGGCAACCCGACCCCCTGCGCCCGGCCCACCTCGTCAATTCCCAGGTGCCTGCCAGCATCAGCGACGTGCTGATGCACGCGCTGGAACTGCGGGCAGATGCTCGTCCTTCCAGCGCCGCCGAGATGCGGGACGCGCTCCAGGCAGCGAGCCAGGGAACATCTCCATCCCCCGGCGTGGGGACGGGCCGCTCCTTCGATTCCTCGTTCTACGCTGCGCCGACGGTGCCAGTGCCCGGTATGCGGCCAACCACGCCCCCCCCACCTTCGCCGGCGCCCGAATCGCGGCATGCTCCGTCCCCGCCTTCTCCCTCCCCTGCTCCCCCGAGGCCAGTAGCTCCACCTCCGCCGGCTCCACGGGCAGCCATCCCCGGCCCCTTGCCATGCGTGTGGATCGTTCTCGGGGGGTTGGTAGCCGGCGTGGTGCTGGTGCTGCTGATGATGAGCGTGATGGGGCAGCGGGGTGAGGGCGAGGTCGCATCAGATGTTACCCCAACCCCGACGGCAACCCTGGAGGCGACGGCTTCCCCTTCGCCAGAAACCGAAGAAACCCCCTCTCCGGAGATGGGCGAGGCTTCGCCAGAGCCAGACCAACCCGATGCTGCCCCGCCACCTCAGCCGGAAGGGAGAGCGGGAGCGGGAGCGGGAACCATTGCCCCCTCAACCATCAACCAGTTGACCAGCATCGCCACCTGGGAAGGCCACTGGGACGGGATAAACCAGGTGCGGTTTTCGCCCGACGGGAACCTCCTGGCGACCGCCACGGACGAAGACCTGGTGCGCGTGTGGCGGGTGAGCGATGGCACGCCCATACTGGCGCTCGAAGGACACCGCGACGATGTGACCAGCGCGGTCTTTGCCCCCGATGGGCGGACGCTGGTCTCTGGCTCGGACGATGAGACGGTGCGGGTGTGGCTGGTCGAAAACGGCTCCCTCGTGCGCACCCTGGAAGGGCACGAAGATGATGTGACCAGCGTGGCCTTCTCGCGGGATGGGCTGCTGATTGCATCCGGTTCGAACGACAACACCGTACGGGTGTGGCGGGCGCAGGATGGCATGGTGCTGGATGTCCTGGGTATTGAAGATGATGTCACCTCCCTGGACTTCTCACCGGATGGCCAAGCGCTGGCGATTGGCTCGAATGACAACACCGTGCGGGTATGGCGGGTCGGCGGGGTACCCTCCTTCCAATCGCTGGAGGGGCACAGCGGCGATGTCACCGACGTGGCCTTCTCCCCCGACGGGCAGGTGCTCGCTTCCAGTTCAGTTGATGGGACCGTGCGGCTGTGGGGCGTGAACGGCGGTGCGCCACTCGCGGTACTCCGCAATCACCGCGATGGCGCGACGGGAGTGGCCTTCTCCCCCGACGGGCAGGTGCTTGCTTCGTCGGCCAACGATAGCACCGTGCGGCTCTGGCGGGTGAGCGATGGGGCATCTCTGCGGGTGCTGGAGGGGTTCCGCGATGACGCGACGGGGGTGGCCTTCTCCCCCGACGGAACCACCCTCGCGGCGGGGTCAGACGATACGACCGTGCGGTTGTGGCAGGCCATACCATAGGAGCATAGCCTGTCCCGCCCCGTTACTGTCGGGTCCCGATGGCAAACATCGCCCGCCATGAGCCAAACTGCTCATCAAACGCAACGTTTGCCGTCTGCGCGTCTATGCCTTCTATGACCGCGACCTCGCCGCCCCCGCGCTGCGCCTGCGCCGCCTCATCTTCATCTTGATCGGGCAGCGAGCCGTAGCCGTAGATGAGCAGCACCGGCTGCTGGTCTACCCGCACCCGTGCCAACAGGGAGGGCTGGTCCTGCTGGCCTTGCGTGGGAACATGCTGGCGGAGCAGGTCCTCATTCCCGGGCCGCACCAGATAGATGGACGGCGGCTGTTCGAGGTCGTCCAGCAGACGGTAGGCGTCTGCGGGGGTTTCGGCGTCGGTCACGCCAATGGAAGGACGGCGCAGGTAATACCAGAGCTGGTAGGGTTCGAGCGCCGAGTCCCCGAAGACCAGTTCGTCCGGTTCGGTGTGGTTGCGGACCCACCAGGCCGCGGCTTTGAGTCCCTGGTCGGGGTGGACCCCCCCGGGCACCAACCCCGTCCCCACTACTGGCACCAGGTCCAGGCCGAAGACCATGGAGAGCGCCCGGAGCGAGAAGAGGACGACGAGCAGCGGCAGCGTCACCCCGGCCAGCCAGCGATAGCCCCGCTGCTTCTGCCACCACTGCTCAATGACGATGGCTGCGTTGATGGTCAGGGGAACGGAGCCAAACAGGAAATATTCATAGACGTGGGGCCGGGTGAACACGAGGAAGGGGACCAGGTAGACGATAGCCCAGAGCACCGGCACGGCGCGTCGTTCGAGCCGCCACAGAGACGGCAGTCCCACCCCTCCCAGGATGAGCAGGATGGGAAAGGCAAAGGTCCCGACGGCATAGGTGGCGTTGTTCCAGAAGTCGGCGGGGTAGAGGCCGGGGGTGCGGTCTGACCCTTGCAGCAGCCGCGCTGCCAACCCGCCAAAGGGTATCCACCCCTGGCTGTAGGCAACCAGCAGCGTGAGGTGGAAGCCGAGCACCAGCAGCGGCAGGAGCATCACGCGGGGGTCAAACATGAGCTTGCGCACGCGGTAGAACCGCAGGAACCGGCCAGGGTGCGCGGTCTGGACGCTCAGCAAGCCCACGCCAAATACCAGGACCAGCAGCACGGGAAAGAGCATCTCGACGGTGAGATGCACCGCCAGCACGCCCCCCACCCACCAGGCCCGCCGCGGGGTTGGCTCTTCGAAGTAGCGCAGGCAGGAGAGGATGGTGATCAGGTGGAAGTTCAGGGCAACGGGAATGATGAGGCCAGACGAACGCGACAGCGCCGCGTGGATGGGGAGGATGGCAACGAGCAGGGCGGCCCCCGCCCCGGCCATGCTGCGCCCGGTGATGCGCCAGACCAGCAAGGCCGAGAGTGGGATGGGCAGGAGGTTGAACAGCACGAAGGGCAGATTCCACCAGAATTCGTTGATGGTCCCCCCGAGCAGGCCGAAGAGGGTCATGCTCACCATCCCGATGAGCGGGGACAGGATGCCGTGCGGGTTCGTGAACATGTTCCAGAACGAGGTCGCCGAAGGAATCAGCGATTCCAGCGAACGCGGGTAGAAAAAGGTGACGATGGCCGCAAGCTCGGCATGGTCGCTGCTGGCAAATGGCTGGCCGTTCTGGATGAGGCGGAGCGCCGCCCCGACCACCAGCGCCAGCCCGATGAGAAGTATCGGCGGTTGGAAGAGCCGGTCAACCTGGTCTCGTATGCGCATGGGGTGCTGGTCTTTCTGCTCGTGCTGCTCGTGCTGCTCGTGCTGCTCGTGCTGCTCTACGCTTCTAACTCGTCCAGCAGGTCCCGCGCCTGCTGACGCACGTCCGGGTCGCTGCTGAGGTCCAGGACCTTCCGCAGGTCGGCAGCCGCACGGTCGTGCTCGCCGCGCTGGGAGAAGGCCCACGCCCGCACAAAGTAGTCGCTGGCCAGACCGGGGCCGGGCCGGAGTTCAATCGCCCTGGTATAGTCGGCAATGGCGCGGTCATACGCCCCCCGGTCGGAGAAGACATCCCCACGGTTGCGGTAGGCCGTGGCGTAGGCCGGGTCCAGTTCGATGGCCCTGGTATAGTCGGCAATGGCGCGGTCATACGCCCCCATCGTGGCATAGGCAATGCCGCGGTTGTTGTAGGCATGGGCATAGTCAGGGTCGAGCGCGATGGCCCGGTCATAGTCGGCAATGGCCCGTGCGTGCTCCCCCCGCTCGTCGTAGACAATCCCCCGGTTATTATAGGCATAGACGTAGGATGGGTCAATGGCGATGGCCTGCGTATAGCTGGCAAGGGCACAGGCATAGTCCCCGTCGTAGTAGCAGGCAAGCCCCAGGTCATTGTGCGCCCACGGCAGGTCGGGCCGCAGGTCCGTGACCATCTGGTAGTTGGCAATGGCGCGGCGGTAGTCGCCCTGGTCATAGAAGACATCGCCGCGGTTGGCATAGGCATAGGAAAAGGTGGAGTCCAGTTCGATGGCGCGGTTGAAGTCTGCCAGGGCGCGAGCCTCGTCACCGACGGCGCGGTAGGCAAGCCCGCGGTCGTTGTATGCCTCGACAAAGGCAGGGTGGAGGGCAATAGCCCGTGTGAAGGCGGCAATGGCCTGTTCGTAGCTCCCCGCGTCGTAGTGGTCATAGCCCTGTTGATACCAGGCTTCGGCATCCATCGCGGCTGACGGAGCACGGGACGAGGCGGGGGAGGACGAGGGCGACGAGGTGGTCGCCTCAACCTGCCGAATATCCCCGACCGTGGCGGCAGCGGGGGCGGATGGCGGGGCCGGTGACGTTCCCAGAAAGGCGTCATCGAGCACGCCAATGATGACATCTCCGGGGTTGGCGCTCCCCACCGGCAGCGCCAGCGCCACCCGCTCAAACCACTGCACCTGGTAGGCCACCCCCTCGACCTCCACGCTCAGCAGGGGGGTCAGCGGCAGCCCCGACAGGGCAATGTTTTCGGCCAGACTGGTACCGGGTTGCCCGTCGGTCTCCAACCCGCGGGAGCGGTAGACTTCGAGCAGCACCCCGCAGACGTTCCACCCCGTCTCCTGGAAGTAGCGGCACCCGTCGGTGGGGAGTTCGCGGGGGGGGGGGGACCATCGTCCCGCTTCCCGGGCTGCGCGGACCGCATACGCTCCCAGACGGCTCACCAGGACACGGTAGGGAGGGGCAAGCTCCGGGTGGATTTCGAGCCGTCCCCGCTCGAACCACTGCACCTGGTAGGGGGTACCCTCTACCACCTCTTCGTGCTGTTCCGAGGTGGGGAGGCCAAAGAGGGCTGCCCCATTGGAGCGCTCCCAGAAGTCGCGGATAGCTCCGCTGATGCAGAACCCCGTTTCTGAGAAACACCGCTCCCCTCCCGGTTCCTGAGCGTGGACCTGCCCCGTCCCGGTCGTTGCCAGCAGGAGACTGCCCGCGACCAGGAGTGCGACCACCAGAAGCCCGTGCCCGTGCATTGATACCATGAGTATGACTTTTCCCCTTCTGTTGTTAACCCTCTCCGATGTTCCTATCCGACCTCGCTCCCTGCTCCCTGCTCCC
>DAOTUF010000283.1:0-4054 GCA_034437495.1 Chloroflexaceae bacterium
CGCCTCCTCCTCGAAAACAAAGACCTGGCCAGCCTGAACTTCTGGGATATCCCCGTTGGCACCGGGCCGTTCAAGTTTGAACGGCGCGACCGGGGGCGCTCCATTGTGCTCTCCGCCTACGAACGCTACCACCGCGGCCCCCCCCTCTTCTCGCTGGTCGCCTTTGTGGGGGCATCCAACGAGCAGGTCGCCCTCGACGCCCTTCAGGATGGGCGGCTCCTCCTGGCTGAAGTGGAGTGGAGCACAGTTCGGAGCTACACCGGCACCCTCGACATGCTCCACACAGGCGGGTACCCCGAAAATGGCTTCTATTTCCTTGGCTTCAACCTGCGCGAAGACCACCCCTTTGCCGACATCCGCGTCCGTCAGTCCCTCGCAAAGGCTATCGACCTCCCCCGGCTCGTGGAGGCATCCACCAAGGGGCAGGGTATCCCCCTGGCCAACAGCGCCTCGCCAGAGTCCTGGGCTGACCTCACCGACCTCGCATCTGTCTCGGCAGCCCCCGACCTCGATAGCGCCCGCCAGTTGCTCGCGGAAGCCGGCTGGACGCTCCAGCCGGGTATGACCATCCGCCAGCGAAATGGCGTCCCGTTCCGGGCCACGCTGGTCGTGCTTGGCGAGGACCCCCGCCGCGTGGCAGCGGCTCAGCACATCGTGGAAGCTGCCGCCACCATCGGGCTGCCCATCACCATCGAACCCGTCTCCTTCTCAAACCTCATGGCAAGATACGTCCCCCCCTATGACTTTGACCTCCTCCTGGGCAGTTGGGTCAACGGCGCGGGCGACCCCGCCTTCCCGGACTATGCCTACTACGACCCGGATGACTTTGCGCTCTTCCATTCTAGTCAGGTCAACCAGGGCGAATTGGACCTGCGCGTCACGCGCAATGTGGTGGGCTTCAGCGACCCCGCCTACGACAGCGAGGCCGAAGCCGCCCGCCAGCTCTACGCCGTCAGCGAACGGCGCGAGCATCTGCAAAAAGCCCAGGCCCGCATTGCCAGCCTCCTGCCCTACCTCTACCTGTGGGCCGACACCATCCCGGTGCTGCTGAACCCGCACGTGACCACCCTCGATGGCCCCGTTGACCTCTCGACCCCTACCTATCTCTGGAACATTGAGCGGTGGCACCTGGCCGATGACCCCGACGACCCCGACGACCCCGACGACCCCGACGACAAAGAGTAGCAAAACCTGCTACAATACGCATGCAACCCGGTCTCCACGAACCAGACGAGAGAACCTCTTGCAATGACGCGGTGGGGCGGCAGGGAAGGTGCCTGCCTTACCGCCTGGCATGGAGAATGAACCTATGACCGATCGCGAATCGCTGCAACGCCGATTGTCCCGCGCCCGCCGAACGCTGCTCATCATGCAGGAGGAGGCCATGTGGTTTCAAAACCTACACCTCCCCACCCCGCTCCAACTTGAAATTGCTGACCAGTTGGCCGAAATTGCCAGCCTCGAACGAAGCCTCTCCCACGCCGACGACCACCATCCGGACATCTTCCCCGACAATCTGCCCCTCTCCCCCGGTATCTTCGTCGGACGCACCGAGGAAATCAAGCAAGGGCTGGACATCCTGGTGACGACCGCGCCTCCGTGGGGCATCGTCATGGACGGCAGCAGTGGCAGCGGCAAGAGCGCTCTTGCCCTGAAGATGGCCCACGAAGCCCGCAAACGCAACTGGTTCGATGCCTACCTCTTCGCCGCTGCTCCGACCCCCTGGCGCTTGCCAGAAACAGGCCCGGAAGGAGAAGGCCGTGACCTTCCCGTGCCGTCGCTTGCTCCCTCCGTTCTTGACGCCTTCATCCGCCAGATAGCCTACCTCCTGGGCAAAGAGCACATACTCCGTATGACCAGAGCCGCCGAACGGCGCGAGGCCCTGCTCGAAGTCCTGCGAGACCGGCGTGTCCTGCTCATCTGGGACAACCTGGAGGCTCTGAGCGACGAAGAGCACACCCGCATCACCGAGTTTCTCCATACGCTCCCCGACCCCAACAAGGCCATCGTCACCAGTGACCGCCCTATGGGAACAGACTGCCTGCACCTGACCCTGCCCCCCATCACCCAGATGGAGGGACTTGACTTGATGAACCAGGCTGGTCGCCGCTACCTGCGCATCGCCGCAGAGTTGGCCCGCTCCGAGATGTCCCACCGTCTGGGGTTGCACGAAGCCGCCGCAGGCAACCCCGCGCTCATGCACGGGGCGCTTGGTCTGGCCGCCCAGAAGAACTACACCCTTGCCCAGACTGTGGACCTCCTCCGCGAGGGGAACGCCGCGCCTGACCCACACGCCTTCCTCTTTGCGCGAGTTGTCCGCACGCTCAACAACACCGATCAGAACCTTCTCACAGCCCTCGCCGCCTTCCAGAACCCGGCCCCCACCAGTAAGCTTGCCCGGGCGACGGGACTGTCGGAAACCGATATCCACATTGCCCTGGAACCTCTGCTCGCTCTCTCCCTGGTCCAGGACGTGCGTGGAGGACACTATGGCCTGCCCCCGCGCATCCGACGCTGCACCTGGGCCACCCTGGGAGGGGGGAGCGCGTCCCTCCACGCCGCCCTGGAACACCTGACCCTCGACCCTGCCTCCCACCGCAGGGTACTGCACTCCTGGGTCAGCTATGCACAGCAGCACGGGGGCAGCAGCAAAAACGCCCAGACATTTCCCCTGCTCGAAGCCGAATGGCCCAACCTTGAGGGGGCCATCACCACCCTGCGCGACCTGGCAGGCGTTCCCCATTCCCTCCAGGATGCCCAGTCTGCCCGGCTGCTCCACGACCTCGCCAATGCCCTGCGCTCCTTCCTGCGCTCCTTTGGCTACTGGGATGAGTGGGAACGGCTGAGCACCTGGGCCTACCACGCGACCAGCGCCCTGGGCGACTGGCACCACGCCGGCTGGCGAGCCTACGACGTTGCCTTTGTCTACTGGAACCGCGCCGAAACCACCCACGCCGCGGCCTGGGCCGACCGTATGAGCGAAGCCGTCCAGCAGGGCGGCAACCAGCGGGATCAGGTCATTGCCATTCGGCTGAAGGGGTTGGTAGCCGAGCAGCGCGGCGACCTCGCCGGGGCCGCAGCACTCTATACTGAAGCCCTGAACGCCTGCCGCGAACTCCCCGACAAGCCCGACGAAGCGTCTATTCTCAATGACCTGGGAGAAATATCGATGCGGCAGCGCAACTATGACCGTGCCGAAGTCTGCTACAAACAGGCCCTTGCCGCTGCCGAAAAAGCCGGCGACCAGGAGAGTCAGGCTATCTTTTCGGGCAACCTGGGAAACCTGTTCCTGGTGCGGGGCAACCTGGCCGATGCGCAGCGCTGGTACAGCCACGAACGGGACCTCGCCCACGAGGTTGGGCGTGCTGACCTCGTTTCCAGGGCGCAGTCTGGCCTGTCGGTCGTGCTCGAAAAGGAGGGACGCTATGCCGAAGCGCTCCCCCTCGCCGAGGAAGCCCTCCAGATACGGGAACGGCTGCGGTCCCGCACCCGCGAAGGCACCCGCGAACTGGTAGACCGCCTGCGCGACCGCCGCAAAACCTGAGCTTCTGCGCTCCCCTGAAGCCCCCGTGAGAGTCAGGGGAGGCAGAAGAGAAGCGGGGGCGGGGAGCGGAGGGAGAGGGGGAGAACCGAATAGTCCAAAGGTACTATCTTGTGGTCGCCTGACGACCGCGCAGGGATACCACCTGTTCCCTGGTTTTTCCCTTCTGCAAGCAGCAATCCCCCTTCCTCCTCCCCCGCCTGCTCCCCGTCACCCTCCCCGCACTGCGGTCCCCCCTTCCTGAAAATCGCGCTGCAATCAGCAATATTCCTGCCGTTCTACGATGGAGCCTCGTGCCCATGCTCTTGACAATTTCTCCATCATCCATAACAATTCCAATCAGCAATTTTTCATTATGGTAAAAATCGTGCATCATTCGCAGGAGGTAGAGCTAGATGGGCAAAACCTACCCGAAAGTGAACAGGAGTACTCAGAATGCGCACTATCCGACGAGCACACAAGATCCGACTGAACCCGGCCCCTGAGCAGGAGCCGTATTTTCGGCAGGCCGCA
>DAOTUF010000284.1:0-2329 GCA_034437495.1 Chloroflexaceae bacterium
TCTCTATATAGGATTGCATCAGGCTTCGGGCATGGTCGGGGTAGCCTGCTCTGGCATAGCCCGGCGCGGCCAACCCGACAATCCAGGGAGCGCTGGCGTCAAGCATCCAGAGCGGCACCGGCGGGTCCACCTCGCGCCGAATCTCTGGCTCGTAGCCTCCCAGGGTCAGCTTCATCGGGGACGGCCCGCCGGTCAGATCGGAGAAATGGGTGTCCAGCACCCGGACGAGGTCCTGGTAGTGTGCTCCATCCTGGGGGATAATCAGCCCGCTCTGCAATGCGGCAAAGACCCCGAATGTCTCCAGCACGCGCACCACGCGCCCGTCGGCCTTGCGCCAGGCAATGGGCCATGCCTGGTCATCGGGCCAGTAGCCCCCCTCGTTGAACGGACGGTGAAACCCCTCCCGCAGCTTTGTTGCCCGGCCTTCCCATACAGCCCCATCCTGCCCGATGGCCCGTTCTAGCTCGGCCAGTTCACGAAACGCGGTGTAGAACTTTGCCAGCGCATAGGTATGCATCACCCCGTTCGTGACCGAGTCGTAGTAGCCATACGGAAAGATATCGTTGTCGGGAAGGCCGGTGCCATCCTGGTCCAGGTTGGCTATCCATGTCCCCACCCGCTGGAGTGTGTCACGGTGGGTGCGGTAGAAGTCGTGGTCGCCCGTTTTGGCAACGTAGACATACCCGGCATGGATGATATTGGGCATACTGTCCCAACTCTGGCGGTTCTCGTAGTCCAGCTCTTCAGGCCAGTTGCTATGGATAGCCTCTGGCACTACGCCCGCCTCGTCGGTGCGGGCAAGGAATAGCTCAATGCTCCCGCGGAAAACGCTCATGTCGTCGAGCACCAGGCTGTAGCCGCTGATGGCATAGTCCAGGTCGCGTGACCAGATGCTCGTGGTGTAGCTGGTCTGGCTCGCCCGCAGGCCGCGAACCCCCCGAATATCAATGATGTTTCGCTGGTAGCCGTGTTCCAGCAGCAAGGTGTCAATATCAGGCGCGTAGCGCGAGGTGGTCGTAGGCGGGGCCTGCCCCTGCACCGGTGTGCAGGAAATCATCATCGTCATCATCATCAGCAACAGCAGTCCCACGATGCACGCCCCCGTCGTCATCATCCGTTGCATAGGACCTCTTTCTTTCTAAATCATGGCCATGAAATGTATGGGATCATGACCATTCTGGTGGAAAAAAGCCAGTTCCCCATCATTATACCAGTGCCGTCCATGCGTTCATATTGTTCATGCTCAGGGAATACCCCGCCTCCGATGGTATCGCCCGAGGGCGACCACAGCCAGCAGGGATGCAATCAGCGCCGGGTTGTAGAGGTAGGGCCACAGCACCGGGTTCAGCACCATGAACAGGAGGAATGCCGCCGCCACGAACGGCGCAAGCCGCCCCACCGCCGCCTGCGCTCTCCAGAACAGCAGCAGCAGGCTCAGGAGCAGCAAGGATTGAAGGGGCTTGAGCACCCCCACCAGCCCGGAGCGCCAGAATAGCCCGCTCAAACCGGGCATGATGGCCCAGGTCCGTTCCGTCTCCCACTTGAGCCGCGGGAACATCTGGTTGTCGTTGAACCACTGCCACGTCCCAAGGAGGAACTGACGCGGCGACCAGAGCAGGAACGGCCCGATGATAGCGACCGCAACCAGCCCCGCCACTCCGCACCATACGACCGTCCTTCGCCACCCCGCTGCCCGCAGCCAGCAGAGCACCACAAACGGAGCCGCCACCGCAGTCATGGGTGAGGCCGCAGCGCACAACCCGAGCACCCCCGCCGCCAACCCGTGGCGACCGGCTATGAGCAGCGCCAGGGTGATGCTCAACAGCGCCCACCAGACCGGGGCCGTCGTCACCTGGAACCAGTGCAGCACTGATGGCTGAAGGAACATCCACGCCCACAGCACCATTCCCTGCTCCTCGTGCCACACGCTCCGCAGGGACGCCCGCCACCCTTCGCCCGTCTTCGTCTGGTGCAGCACCACCGCCAGCCAGACCAGTACCCCCCCCGTCACAAGCTCCGCGACCAGGTTGGTCAGGCGGATATCTCCCCCCAGGAGGAAGGGAGGCAGATAGGCCAGCCAGGTCACGGGAAGGTAGGTCAGGGGGAGTTCCCAGGGCATGGCATAGGTGGTATAGGGGCTTTCCCCGCGGAGCAGCGTACCAAGCGCTTGCTGCACCAGCGGCAGCATATCGCCGCGTGACGGCTCGATGGGCACGAGGGACAGGCTCCCCAACCGCATGACCGCGCCCCCCACGACCGCCCCGACCAGCAGCGCCCCGGGCGGAGGAGGCCGGACCAGCGCTGCAACCAGCACCACTGCTCCCCCACC